>NZ_VDEZ01000002.1:909639-1078574 GCF_017922435.1 Thalassospira sp. ER-Se-21-Dark
CCGGCGCGGCAAAACCAGCTTAAAGAATTTTGATCGCTTAGGGAAGATCAGCGGGATCGAGTTCGATCAAATGACCGTCGCGCAGGGTCACCACCCGATCCATCTGGCGTGCAAGTTCCGGGTTATGGGTCGCAATCAGCGACGCCAGACCGGTTTCACGCACCAGTGTCATCAGCATGCCAAACACCGTTTCGGCGGTTTGCGGATCAAGGTTGCCGGTGGGTTCGTCGGCAAACAGCACATCAGGCACATTGGCCAGCGCACGGGCAATCGCCACGCGTTGTTGTTCGCCGCCTGACAAACGTGCGGGACGATGATCGGCACGTTTTTCAAGGCCAAGACAACGCAGCAATTCCAGCCCGCGTTCTTCGGCTTCGGCCCGTTTAAGGCCTTTGATCATTTGCGGCATGACGACGTTTTCAAGGGCTGAAAATTCCGGCAGCAAATGATGGTACTGATAGACAAAGCCGATGTGGCTGCGGCGCATTTCAGTGCGCGCCAGATCAGACAGATCCGTGCTGCGCTTGCCCCCGATGGACACCAACCCGCCATCGGGCTTTTCCAAAAGACCGGCAATCTGAAGCAGGGTTGACTTACCCGCGCCTGAAGGCCCGACAAGGGCAACGATTTCACCCTGATGGATTTCGAGATCAACCGATTTCAGAATTTCGAGCTGATCGGGGCCCTGATTGAAAATGCGGTCAATCTTTTCAAGGCGCAGTACGACTTTGCGCGCGCGCTGTTCGGCAGTTGTTTTCAACAGATCACTCATAACGCAGGGCCTCCACCGGATCGAGGCGCGATGCCCGCCATGCCGGATAGACCGTGGCAAGGAAGGACAATGTCAGCGACATGATGCAAACCATAACGACCTCGCCGACATCCATGTCGGCCGGCAACTGCGACAGGAAGTAAATCTCGGCATTGAAAAGGTCAGTCCCGGTCAGGCTTTGAATAAACTGACGGATATTCTCGATGTTCAGGCAGAACAGAACCCCAATGACCAGACCCGAAATCGTGCCCAGCACACCAATCGAGGCGCCAGCCAGGAAGAACACCTTCATGATCGACTGACGGGTCGCGCCCATGGTGCGCAGGATGGCGATATCACGCCCCTTATCCTTTACCAGCATGACCATGCCGGAAATGATGTTAAAGGCAGCAACAAGGATGATCAGGGTCAGGATCAGGAACATCACATTGCGTTCGACCTGAAGCGCATTAAAGAACCCGGCATTGGATTGTTGCCAATTGACCAGACGCAAGGATTGCCCGGACAAGCTTGTCAGCAATTCCTCCATCGTGTCATCAAGTGCGCCGATATCTTCAAGCATCACTTCAAAATGGGTGATTTTCTCCGGCAGGCGGAAATAGACCTGCGCGGCCTCCAGCGGCATGAAGATAAAGCCGCTGTCATATTCATACATGCCAATATCAAACAAGCCCGCCACGGTATAGCCACGTACACGTGGCACGGAACCAAATGCGGTGACATTGCCCTTGGGCGAGATAAGGTTGACCGTATCGCCAACCCCCACGCCAAGCTTCATGGCCAGACGTGCGCCCATGATCACGGTGTCTTCGCCCTTGAAATCATCCAAGGATCCGAAAACGATATTATTGGCGATGGTTTCGCGTTTCTTGACATCTTCGGGGCGCATGCCGCGCACAATGGCACCGGAAGCACGGCCGTTTTTCGATGCCATCACCTGCCCTTCGACCACGGGTACGGTCAGAACTACATTGCCGTTTTTGGCAATCTCGTCTTCGATCTTGGCGTAATCACCAAGGCCGCCATTGCCCTGTGCATAGACCGAGATATGGCCGTTCAGCCCGAGAATTCGGCCAAGCAGTTCCGCCCTGAAACCATTCATCACCGACATGACAATGATGAGTGTCGCAACACCCAACATGATGCCGAGCAACGAGAAGATGGCGATGACGGAAACAAAGCCTTCCTGCCGACGTGGACGCAGGTAGCGAAAGGCCACCATACGTTCGAACGGACTGAACATGGGCAATCGATCCTTGTGGAAGCGGGTCAGGAAAAAGGTATGAACAAAGAACTTAGCGTTCAAACCGAAAATGGCAACGGGGCAGCACAAGCTGCCCCGTCCGAAAGCATATTTTATCAGGCGCTAAGCTGATTAAGCGCCGCTTCGAAGGTGACTTCGGTTTTCTCACCCGATTTGCGGTTCTTGAGTTCAACAACGCCGTTTTTAAGGCCTTTGGGGCCAATGACGATCTGCCAGGGCAGACCGATCAGATCCATATCGGCAAACTTGCCACCGGCCCGGATGTCGCGGTCATCATAAAGGACCTCGATCCCGGCATTGGTCAGTTTGGCATAGGCATCTTCACAGGCCGCATCGCATTCATCATCACCGGTACGCAGGTTGATCAGGCCAACCTTGTACGGCGCGACAGATTCCGGCCAGATGATGCCGTTTTCGTCGTGGGATGCCTCGATCAATGCACCGACAAGGCGCGACACACCAATGCCGTACGAACCCATCTGAACCGGAACTTCGGTGCCATCCGGACCAAGGACGGTTGCGCCCATCGGTTCGGAATATTTGGTACCGAAGTGGAAGATGTGACCAACTTCGATGCCGCGCGTGGTGACAAGGTCATCACCAAGGGCGGTTACGGCCTCGTTGCTGGCATCATGCATTTCTTCGGTCGCGGCGTAATCTTCAAGCGTGCCCTGTACCCAGTTTTCAAGGCCGGTACGATCATTGAGATCGACACCTTTGCCAGTCAGGTCCTTGTCGAGCCACTTCTTGTCGCAGAACACTTCACTTTCGCCGGTATCGGCCAGAATGATGAATTCGTGGCTAAGATCACCACCGATCGGGCCGGTATCGGCCACCATCGGGATCGCCTTGACACCCAAGCGGGTGAAGGTGCGGCAATAGGCCAGGAAGATCTTGTTATAGGTGTGACGCGCACTTTCGTAATCAATATCGAACGAATAAGCGTCTTTCATGTAGAATTCGCGCCCCCGCATCACGCCAAAGCGCGGGCGGATTTCGTCGCGGAATTTCCACTGGATATGATAGAGCAGCTGTGGAAGCTGTTTATAAGAGCGCACATCCTTGCGAAAAATGTCGGTGATCGCTTCTTCGTTGGTCGGACCAAACAGCATCTTGCGATCATGACGGTCGGTGATGCGCAGCATCTCAAGACCGTAATCATCATAACGACCACTTTCCTGCCACAGCTCGGCCGGCTGAATGGTTGGCATCAGAAGCTCGTTAAAGCCGATCTTGTCCTGTTCTTCACGAACGATCTGTTCGATCTTTTTAAGAACACGGTGGCCGAGTGGCAGCCAGGAATATATCCCTGCGGTCAGCTGACGCACCATACCGGCGCGGAGCATCAGACGATGGGACGCAATCTGGGCTTCCGAAGGGGTTTCCTTCAGGGTCGGCAGAAAGAACTGGGAAAGACGCATCAATGCCTCGTGATGATCAGATCTGAATATTTGGGTCTGTAATAACCTTGCCCGGAAAATGCGACAGAGCCGCCCGAAACGCAAGCCGGAACTTGCTTTATATCATCGATGGCTGGTTAAGCACCAAAGATGGCAAAACGGCGACGGCAATCAACGAAAGCCCGCCTTGCGGCATGCATCAATCAGTTCAGCGTTATTGGCATCATCGCCAAGTGGCTGATCATTGAAATAAACCCGCCCGTTGCGATAGGTGATCTTGCCGATATTCTGTTCGCCGCTGACCCCGTCCGGTACGGTGATGCCGGAATATTTAAAGAAGTCGATGGTGACCGGAAATTCGATTTCCTTGGGCAGTGACTTCAAGATGTTGCTGCCCCCGTTTAAATCGGCCGGGGCAACCGCATTGCCGCGCACATCAACACCTGGCTTGTACGCCACATCGTCGTCGGGCACATGCGTGACCAATTCCTTGCAAGCAGCACGCGTAACGATGATCGTTGGTGCCGGTGCCTCACTTGTTGCTGCAGCATCATCCGCAGCACCGCCATCCATTTGTTCGGTCGCGGAGGGGAATGGGGATTCGTCCTGCGCGTAGGCCGTGATGAGTGGAGACACCATCAGCATCACCGCAGTCACAGGAGCCAATAGTCTGATTTTATGACCTAATCCGGCGCTTGAAATAGATTGGACCAATGAAAACTGGGGCATGATTTAGTTTCGTCCTATCTGTGTGCAATGCAGCAACGATTCATTTGTGAAGTTTGGTCAAAACATCTTGCATAAAAACGAAACATGTGGCTTTTTAGTCGTCCGCTAACGGCGCAAGATCGTTGCGGAAGGCGTATCGCAGCCGCTCATAATATTGCGGGAGGCTTTGTTGCCAATAAGCATACAAGAAGCAGGCGCGACGTCGAAATAAAACCTGTGCATAAGCCCAGGTCTTAGGAGGAAGTATAAAAAGATTACGGGAAAACAGCTATAAAAATAGCGTCTTAGCAAGATCCTTGTGATCTTGCTTTTTTTTTTTGCCCCTGCCCCAATCGGCGCGCTAAGCCATGATTTTTCTGCAGGGCTTACGACGCGCCAAACGACAAAACCCCGCACAAAATGTTGCGGGGTTTTATGTTTTGCAGCTTGGGACAAACGCCTTATTGCGGCGGTCGGACTTCGATCATGCCACTGGTGATGACAAACCATGCGACCCCCCACAGGATTGCCGAAATCAGACTGGTGGCGAGGATCTTTTTCCACATATGCGGCTTTTCCGGTGCGCCGCTGTCATGGCCCGGTTCAACATTTTCGACCCGCTTGACGCCGACCGGCAGCACCATGAACAAAACCAGCCACCAGATAACGATGTAAACAAGAAGTCCGGAAAACCAGTTCATAGGGGTGCCTTCGGGTTGGATGCAGCATCTGAATGTTTGAAAGACGATAGAAACGCCCGACCTGTTTTGCAAGGCCGGACGTTGTGAGATGGGTCTCGTTAAGGTCAGTACCTAATCAAACCTGTTCGAGTTCGACCAGGGTTCCGTTGAAATCCTTGGGATGAAGGAACAAGACCGGTTTACCATGGGCACCGATCTTGGGTTCACCATCACCCAGAACACGTGCACCACTTGCCTGCAGCTTGTCACGCGCGGCCAGAATGTCATCGACCTCGTAGCAGACATGATGAATGCCGCCGGACGCGTTCTTTTCAAGGAAACCCTTGATCGGGGAATTGTCCCCCAACGGATAGAGTAGTTCGATCTTGGTATTGGGCAGTTCGACAAACACAACCGTCACGCCGTGATCGGGCTCGTCTTGCGGCTCCGAGACCTTTGCGCCCAGAACATCGCGATATTGCGCAATCCCGGCTTCAAGATCCGGCACAGCAATCGCAACGTGGTTCAGCCGTCCAATCATGGTGTTCTCCTAACGTCTTTCATCTGCCCGATTGGGGCCAATCTAGGACGGTGAACATCTTTAAGACAACTGCGCTTTTGGTCGAATGCCCGTTACTTGGCGGATCATCCCTGCTCTTTCACGCGCGCCAGATGCACTTCAATCAACGGGCGTTTGCCCATACGTTGACGCACCGGACGGCGCAAAGCCTGACGCACGGCAAGGATCACTGTGGCGTCATTCATGACTTCTTCGTCATTAAGCTGATCAATGCGATTGCCGATTTCGGCCGCAAATTGATCCAGACGGGTTTCTTCGCCGGGCTCGTCAAACAGGCTGGGTGCGGTGATCATCGGTTCATTGACCATTTCGCCAAACTGGTTGAGCACCACGGTCACAAACATCACGCCATTCCAGACGATGCGATTGCGGTTACGGAAGGTATCGGCATCGCGTTTAAGCAACCGACCGCCATCAAGGGCGAGAACGCCGGCCTCTGCCACGCCGAGAACATGTGCATCGCCAGGCGCCAACCGGATGACCGTGCCATCATGCGGGATGACCTGTTCGGGGATCTGACATTCCGCACCAAGGGCGGCCTGTTCACAAAGATGGCGGGTTTCGCCATGCACCGGGACCAGGATTTTCGGACGGGTCAGCTGATACATGCGCGTCAGGTCTTCACGGCCCGGATGGCCCGATACGTGGATCGGTTCATCGCGCGCGGTGATGACTTTGACGCCACGGCGGATCAGCAGGTTCTGGATATAGCCGATAGACTTTTCATTGCCCGGAATTTCACGCGCCGAGAACACAACAGTATCGCCCGGATCGAGTTGAACGGTGGGATGATCACCCTTGGCAATGCGCGACAATGCGGCACGGGGTTCGCCCTGTGATCCGGTGCAAAGCAAAAGCACCTGATCCTTGGGCACTTCCATGGCGTCTTCGTCGGTCAGAAGGTTCGGATAGCCTTTGAGGTAGCCCACTTCGCGCGCGGCCTCTGTTACGCGGTTCAGCGACCGGCCGGCAAGCCCGACACAACGGCCATTTTCATGGGCGGCTTCGATCACCGACTGTACACGAGCAACGTTGGTGGCAAAGCAGGCAACGGCAATGCGCCCCTGCGGATGTTCGGCGAACAGTTTGGACAGGTTCTTGGCGACATCGCCTTCGGAGCCTGTTTTGCCCTCCGAGAACACATTGGTCGAATCACAGACCAGCGCCATGACGCCTTCATCGCCAAGTGCCTCGAGCTTTTTGACATCCGATGCCTCACCAATCTGGGGATCGGGATCGAACTTCCAGTCGCCGGTATGGACAATCAGGCCTTTGGGGGTTCTGATGGCAAGGGCGTTGGGTTCCAGGATCGAGTGCGTCATGGTGACGAATTCGATATCAAAGCAACCAAGCTGGAACCGCCCGCCCAGTTCGATCACATGGATCGGCACCTGGTCGGCAAAATCGGTTTCAGACAGCTTGGCCTTAAGGAATTCGGCGGCAAACGGGGTCGCGTAAATCGGGCATTTCAAGCGCGGCCACAGATACGGTACCGCGCCCAGGTGATCTTCGTGCGCGTGGGTCAGGACCAGGCCAAGCAGCTTGTCCTTGCGTTCCTCGATAAAGGTCGGGTCGGGCATGACCACATCGACGCCCGGCAACCCTTCCTCGCCGAACGAAACCCCCATATCGACCATCAACCATTGATCGTCATAGCCATAAAGGTTCAGGTTCATGCCAATTTCGCCGGAACCTCCGAGCGGCACGAACAAAACGTCATCTTTTGGCAAATACAAATCCACGGAAGCTATATCCTTTGTTTTCGGCGCATCAATTACATGCGGGATAATCGTTCCCCTTGCGTCACGCAAGTCTTTATCCTGTAGGGCGTTCGGTCTGCTGGCTGTTGCGACGATAGATCATCAACAAACCCAGCATGGTCAGATCACCGTGCAGATATTCAATTTCATCAACCGCCTTGGTAAAGAGCGGCGCAAGCCCGCCGGTTGCCACGACTTTCATCTGGTCGACATTTTGCTGTTGGCGAATACGCGCAAGCAACCCTTCGATCATCGAGACATAGCCCCAATAGACCCCTGACTGCATGGCTTCGACCGTGTTTTTGCCCACCACACTGCGCGGGGCTTCGATCGCGACCATCGGCAGCTGGGCCGCGGCCATATGCAGGGCCTTGATCGACAGGTTGACCCCCGGTGCAATCACACCGCCAAGGTAATCACCATTGCCATCGACAACGTCAAATGTCGTGGCCGTCCCGAAATCAAGCACCACCAGCGGCCCGCCAAACAGTTCATGGGCAGCAATCGCGTTGACAAGGCGGTCTGCACCCACCTCGCTTGGTCGGTCCATGATGATTTTCATATCAAGATTGACCGCAGGATCGCCGACAACCATCGGTTCGACGTTGAAATAACGGCGACACAGGGTCTTGAGGCTGAATTCCGCAGCCGGCACCACAGTGGCAATAATTGCCCCCGTAATTGCGTCCTTGGGCACGCCAGACAGCGTGAAAAGATGATGCAACCACACGCCCAACTCGTCCGCGGTGCGTTCGGTGGTGGTGGAACAGCGCCACTGGCCCTTGATGGTATCGCCATCAAAAACCGCAAAGACGATGTTGGTGTTCCCGGCGTCAATCGCAAGCAACATGATGCTTACAAGCCTCCGCTACAAAGCAAGCTATTTGGTTATATCAGGCAGCGAAGAACACTTCACCAGCCCCGATGCGGTGCTCAAGACCACTGTCTTCTCTTAGGATAAGTTCGCCGCCCTCATCAAGCCCGACGAAAGTTCCCTGAAGTTCGCGTTCGGTCAGGCGGGCGACAACCGGCTTGCCAATGCCATATCCCCGCGCCAGCCAAGCTTCGCGGATCGGTGCAAAACCGTCCTGTTCCCAGATCGGCAACCAGTGTGCAACGCGCGCAACATAGGTTGATATCAGATCCGTAACCGACACCGGGGAGCCCAAAGCCGCCAACGAGGTTGCCGGGCGTTCGGCATCGTCGGGGAAAAAGGCGACATTCACCCCTGCCCCGATCACAAGGTAATCGGTTGCTGAACCCTGATTGGAGGCACTTTCAAGCAGGATACCGCAAATCTTGCGATCATTGACCATCAGGTCATTGGGCCATTTGCAATCCGGGCGCACCATGCCGCCGGTGACGGTTTCAACCGCCTCGGCCATGGCAACAGCAATCAGGAAGGTCAGACGGGCGGCTTCGGCCAGTGAACAGGTCGGACGCAGCAACAGCGACGAATACAGATTACCCACCGGTGACGACCAGGCACGGCCACGGCGGCCACGGCCAGACGTCTGGGTTCTGGCTATAACAAGGGCGCCACTTTGGGCGCCCTTGTCTGCGAGGCGCTTGGCCTCTTCATTCGTGCTGTCGACCGCTTCGAGTTCGTGAAGGGTGAAACCTTCGGGAAGACGGATCGTTCGCAATGCCATTCTTACATCCCAAACAGCGATGCCGCGGCAACAGCTGCGCTATCCATCAGCGGGTTCGGGAAGAAGACGAAGGCCAGGATGATGATCGTGGCAACCGCCATGATGACATTCATCTCGGTACCATTGCGATCAAAGCCTTCGACCGGCTCGTCGAAATACATGACCTTGATGATACGCAGGTAGTAATAGGCACTGACAACCGAGGTCACGAGGCCGATTACTGCAAGCGTCACAAGACCGGCATCGACGGCTGCCTTGAAGACATAGAACTTGCCAAAGAAGCCAGCCAGCGGCGGGATACCTGCCATCGAGAACATGAAGATCGCAGTGATCGCAGCCATCAGCGGCTTGGTTTTCGCAAGACCGGCAAGATCGGTGATTTCCTCGTTCATGCGGTCGTTACGACGCATGCACAGGATGACGGCAAAGGTGCCAAGGTTCATGACAAGGTAAATACCCAGATAAACCAGAACACCGGTGACACCTTCTTGCGTGCCTGCGGCCAGACCGACAAGTGCAAAACCAACGTGACCGATGGACGAATAGGCCATCAGGCGTTTGATGTTTTCCTGACGCAGAGCTGCAAACGAACCAACCGCCATCGACAGGATGGAGATCAGGACAATGATCTGCTGCCAGTCTTCGACAGCACCGCCAAACGGACCAACGGCAACGCGGATGAACAGCGCCAGACCGGCAATCTTCGGGGCAACCGCAAAGAAGGACGTGACCGGGGTCGGCGCACCTTCATAAACGTCCGGGGTCCACATGTGGAACGGAACGGCGGAAACCTTGAAGCACAGACCGGCAAAGATGAAGGCCAGACCAACCAGCGCGCCCAGCGGCAGTTCACCACCGACAAGCGTATTGCCCAGAACGGTGAAGTTCGTGGTGCCGGTGAAGCCATAGACCATCGACATGCCATACAGCAGGATGCCCGAGGCGATCGAACCGAGGATGAAGTATTTCAGACCCGATTCCGTCGAACGCACGGTATCACGGCGGATGGCAGCGACAACATAAAGTGCAAGCGACTGCAGTTCGAGACCAAGATACAGCGACAGCATATCGGTTGCCGATACCATCGCCATCATGCCAAGGGTGGCAAGAGAGATCAGGATCGGGAACTCGAAGCGTGCCATGTTTTCACGCTCGGCAAAGTTCATGGCCATGATGATGCCGGTTGCAGAACCGATCAGGATCAGGACCTTGCAGAACTTGGCAAACGGATCAGCACTGAACTGACCAAAGAATGCCGAACCACCATCACCCATCACCACCAGTGCGATGGTAATGACCTGGGCGGCAACTGCCAGCCAGGATACGGTACGGAAGGATTTGTCCTTGCCGGCGAAAACCCCAAGCATCAACAGCGCCAAGGCAGAAACTGCCATAAACATTTCGGGCAGCGCGGCCCCGAGGTTGAGCATAGAAACTCCCATGTTCATTCCCCTCAATTCGCAGCCAGCTGGGCGGCTTGTGCCGCTGCAGCCTGGGCCGTTTCGACCTGGTTGACGAGGTTCTCAACCGAGACATGCATGATGTCGAGGAAGGAGACCGGATAGACCCCCATCCACAGAACGATGATCACCAGCGGTGCAAAGATAATCCATTCACGCGGGCTCAGATCGAGGATGGTTTTCAGGTTCTCTTTGGTGAGTGCCCCGAAAATAATCCGGCGATAGAGATACAGCGCATAGGCCGCACCAAGGATCAGACCGGTTGCCGCAAAGAATGCGACCCAGGTGTTGGCTTCGAACGCACCCAGAAGTGCGAGGATTTCACCAACGAACCCGCCCGTACCCGGCAGACCAACCGATGCCATGGTGAAGAACATGAAGATCAGTGCGTAGCTCGGCATACGGTGCACAAGACCACCATAGGCGTCGATTTCGCGGGTGTGGATACGGTCATAGACCACACCGACACACAGGAAGAGCGCACCGGAAACCACACCGTGGCTGAGCATCTGGAAGATCGAACCTTCGATACCATGCTGGTTAAAGGTGAATGCACCTATGGTCACGATCCCCATATGGGCGACCGACGAATATGCAATCAGCTTTTTCATGTCCTGCTGCGCAAGGGCGACCAGCGATGTGTAGATGATTGCAACAATCGACAGTGTGAAGACGAGCGGTGCGAAGGTTTCAGACGCCAGCGGCATCATCGGCAGCGAGAAACGCAGGAAACCGTAACCACCCATTTTCAATAGCACGCCAGCCAGGATCACAGAACCAGCTGTCGGTGCCTCAACGTGGGCATCGGGCAGCCAGGTATGGACCGGCCACATCGGTACTTTAACAGCAAACGATGCAAAGAAGGCCAGCCATAGCCAGAGCTGCATATTATAATCGAAGCCGTATTCCATCAGGGTCGGGATATCGGTGGTGCCCGCTTCGAAATACATCGCTAGCAGTGCCACCAGCATCAGGACCGAACCAAGAAGGGTATAAAGGAACAGCTTGAATGCCGCATAGACGCGACGCTGACCACCCCAGACGCCGATGATGATGAACATCGGGATCAGGACGCCTTCGAAGAACAGATAGAACAGCAGACCGTCAAGGGCACTGAACATGCCGACCATCATCGTTTCAAGAACGAGGAAGGCGATCATGTATTCCTTCACGCGCTTCTGGATCGCTTCCCATGCCGACAGGATACAAATCGGTGTCAGGAAGGTCGCAAGCAGGACGAACAGAACGGAAATACCGTCAACGCCCATGTGATAGGAAATGTTCAGACCCGGCATCCAGTCCGCCTGCTCGACGAACTGGAAATCTGCGGTCGTTGCATCGAAGTTCACCCACAGCATCAAGGATACGAGGAATGTGAACCCCGAGGTCCAAAGCGCAACCCAACGGGAATTGCGGGCAACAGTCGCCTCTTCACCATTGATCAGCAGCAGCAGGGCTGCACCGACCAGCGGCAGGAAAGTGACGATCGAAAGAATTGGCCAATCACTCATCGCCCGTTAACCCATCTTCCAAATTGTGTAGGAGACCAGCGCTGCAATGCCGATCAGCATCGCAAATGCATAGTGATAGACGAAACCACTCTGAATGGCGCTGACGCGACGTGCGATGTTACGGCAAGCAGCTGCCACACCATCCGGACCGCAACCATCAATGATGGCACCATCCCCTGATTTCCAGAAGCCATAACCCAAAGCAAAGGCCGGCTTGACGAAAATCTTGTCATAGAGCTCGTCGAAGTACCATTTGTTCAGCGCGAAGCGGTAAACACCGTTGAAGGTGTTGGCCAGCGTGCGCGGAAGCGACGGTACGAGCTTGTACATGACAATCGCAAGCGACAGACCGGTGATCATGGCAACAAACGGTGCCCATTTCACCCAACCCGGAACATGGTGTGCATTTTCCAGAGCGTTGTGACCTTCGGCCATGAAGAGTGCGCCATTCCAGAAGGTCAGCATTTCTTCAAAGTCGCCGCCACCGAACCAGTCCTTGGCGAACCAGCCGGCAAAGACAGCACCGACGGTCAGGAACAGGAGCGGACCGGTCATGATCGCCGGGCTTTCATGCACGTGCGCCATGGTGCGTTCATCAGCACGCGGTGCGCCGAAGAAGGTCAGGAAGATCAGACGCCAGCTGTAGAACGAGGTCATCAGAGCCGCAAGGATACCTGCCCAGAACGCATACAGGCCAACACCGGTATGTGCCCCATAGGCGCTTTCAAGGATAAGGTCCTTGGAATAGTAACCCGCAAAGCCCGGAACACCGGTAATCGCAAGCGTCCCAATCACCATCACAGCAAAGGTCAGCGGAACCATTTTGGCAATGCCGCCCATCTTGCGCATGTCCTGTTCATCGGACATGGCGTGGATGACCGAACCGGCACCAAGGAACAGAAGCGCCTTGAAGAAGCCGTGCGTCATCAAGTGGAAGACACCCGCCGAATAAGCCGACACGCCACAGGCAAAGAACATATAGCCCAGCTGCGAACAGGTCGAATAGGCAATGACGCGCTTGATGTCGTTCTGAACACAGCCGATGGTGGCCGCAAAGAACGCGGTCGAGGCACCAACAATGGTCACGATCATCAGGGTGGTTTCAGCATATTCAAAGATCGGCGACAGACGCGCGACCATGAACACACCGGCCGTCACCATGGTTGCCGCGTGAATAAGGGCGGAAACCGGGGTCGGGCCTTCCATTGCGTCCGGAAGCCAGGTGTGCAGACCAAGCTGTGCCGATTTACCCATCGCACCGATGAACAGCAGGAAGCAGGTAATCTCAAGGGCTGAGAACTCATGGCCCAGGAACATCAGCGTGGTTCCTGCGACTTCTTCGGCATTGCCAAAGATGACGTCGAACTGAACGCTGTCGAACAGGACATAAACCGCAAAGATACCAAGGGCAAAGCCGAAGTCACCGACACGGTTGACGATGAATGCTTTCATCGCAGCGGCCGACGCCGACGGTTTGGAATACCAGAAGCCGATCAGAAGGTAAGATGCCAGACCAACGCCTTCCCAGCCGAAGAACAGCTGGATCAGGTTGTCGGCGGTAATCAGCATCAGCATCGCAAAGGTGAACAGGCTGAGATACGCCATGAAGCGCGGCTTGTCCGGGTCATGCGACATATAGCCGATGGAATAGATGTGAACCATCGAGGACACACCGGTGACAACGATCAGCATCACACAGGTCAGCGTATCAATACGCAGCGACCAGGACGCATCGAAGCTGCCCGAGGAAATCCAGGTAAACAGTTCAATCACAACCGGGTTGCCGCCCAGGGCAACATCGACAAAGGCAAAGATCGAAATCACAAAGGCAATCACGACACCGGCAACGGTGACCAGCTGTGCCAGACGATCCGACGCGGACACACCATGATGGTGATGACCATGGCTGTCATGCGGGGCATCCTTTGCGGTCGACATGGCGCCGACCAGCGTGATGGCCCCGGCAAGGATTGCCGCGATCAGGGGCAGGAATACAATCAACGGATACATATCTGCCTTACCCCTTCATCATGTTGATGTCTTCAACCGCGATGGTGCCGCGGTTACGGAAATAGACGACCAGGATCGCCAGACCAATTGCCGCTTCAGCCGCAGCAACCGTCAGAACGAAGATGGTAAATACCTGTCCGACGAGGTCGCCGAGGAACGACGAGAACGCGACCAGATTGATATTGACCGCCAGCAGCATCAGCTCGATCGACATCATGATGATGATGACGTTCTTGCGGTTCATGAAGATGCCGAAGATCCCGAGTGTGAAAAGGATCGCCGCGACGGTCAGATAATGTGCAAGACCGATTTCCATCAGATCCCCCTTCCGACCGGAACTTTTTTGACTTCAAGCGTATCAGCGCGGGTACGCTTGACCTGCTCGGAGATTTTCTGACGACGGACACCTTCACGGTGACGCAGTGTCAGGACAATTGCGCCAATCATCGCAACAAGCAGAACCAGACCAGCCGCCTGGAAGATGTATGCGTAATCGGTGTAAATCAGTTGACCGAGTGCTTCGACGTTGGTCAGCCCTGCCGGTGTCGGCTGCGCGAGAACCGCGACCGCCTCATCCGTAAGAGTCCAGCCAGCGCCAACCAGTGCCAGCTCGACAAACAGAACAACCGCGATCAGAACGCCGATCGGCAGGTAGTTCAAAAAGCCCTGACGCATTTCGACAAAGTTAATGTCGAGCATCATGACGACGAACAGGAACAGGACTGCAACCGCGCCGACATAGACGACGACAAGCAGCATGGCGAGAAACTCGGCACCCAGCAGGACGAAAAGTCCTGCTGCGTTAAAGAATGTCAAGATCAGCAACAGTACCGAATGCACCGGGTTGCGAACGGTCACAACCGCAGTCGCGGACAAGACCGCGACGGTAGCAAACAGGTAAAAAGCCAAAGCCTGTACGACCATAAGGTACCCCCTTGGCGAACCGTTGCTGCCCCTTTGGCTGGCAACGGCCCATGAACTCTCTTTCTAACGATCAGACGCGACACTTACCGATAAGGTGCGTCTGCCTCCAATCGTGCAGCAAGCTCGGCTTCCCAACGCTCGCCGTTTGCCAGCAGCTTGTCCTTGTCATAGAACAGCTCCTCGCGGTTTTCGGTTGCGAACTCGAAGTTCGGACCTTCGACGATGGCATCCACCGGGCAGGCTTCCTCGCAGAAGCCACAATAGATGCATTTCGTCATATCAATGTCGTAACGCGTGGTACGACGCGAACCGTCGTTGCGCGGCTCGACCTCAATTGTGATGGCCTGTGCCGGGCAAATGGCTTCGCAAAGTTTGCAGGCGATGCAACGCTCTTCGCCGTTCGGGTAACGGCGCAGTGCGTGTTCGCCACGGAAACGCGGGCTCAGCGGACCTTTTTCGTACGGGTAGTTGATCGTCACCTTGGGCTTGAACATGTACTTCAAGGTGAGCGCCATTCCCGAAACGAGTTCCGCGAGCAGGAAACTCCGGGCCGTCCGATCAATAAATGACATCGTTTACCTCTCTCTTGCCGATGCGCGGCGATCAGGCCGGGACCTTGTCAAAAACAACGAGGAACGTGGCAACCAGCATGACCCATGCAAACGACAGCGGCAGGAAGATTTTCCAGCCCAGACGCATCAGTTGGTCATAACGGTAACGCGGGAAGGTTGCACGGACCCACAGGAAGATGAACAGAACGAAGCAGATCTTGATGATGAACCAGATTGCGCCCGGGATGAATTCGAGGAACGGCAACGGCGCGCTCCAGCCACCCAGGAACAGAATGGCGCACAGGCCACTCATCAGGATCATGTTCGCGTATTCACCCAGGAAGAACAGCGCAAAGGTCATTGCCGAATAGTCGACGTTATAACCCGAGACCAGTTCGGCTTCCGCTTCGGGAAGGTCAAACGGTGCGCGGTTGGTTTCTGCCAGAATGGATACGATGAAGACGATGAACATCGGGAAGTGATAAACGAAGTTCCACTCCCAGATACCACCGACCTGCCCGCGGACAATGTCGCTGAGGTTCAGCGAACCGGTCGTCAGCAGAACCGAGATGATGATCAGGCCAATCGAAATCTCATACGAAACCATCTGGGCGCCGGAACGCAGCGCACCAAGGAAGGCGTATTTGGAGTTCGATGCCCAACCGGCCATCACGATACCGTAAACACCCAGCGAAGAAATCGCGAAGATGTAAAGAATACCGACATTCAGATCGGCCAGAACCATGCCCTCGTCGAACGGAATAACCGCCCAGGCAATGATTGCCAGAATAAAGGTCAGCATCGGGGCGATGATGAACACGCCCTTGTTCGCGCTGCTTGGAATGATTGTCTCTTTCAGAAACAGCTTCAAACCATCGGCAAGCGGCTGCAGCAGGCCAAACGGCCCCACAACGTTCGGGCCCTTACGGAGCTGAATAGCACCGATGACCTTACGCTCGGCGTAGGTCAGATAGGCGACAGCACCCAGCAACGGCAGAACAATCGCCAGAATTTTGGCGACGATCCAGACGAGCGGTTCAATATATCCGTCCCAAAGAAGTTCCATCGGTCAAACCGTATCTTTTGCGTTTCGTCCCAAAATTGGGACACCCCCTTGCGGGATGAGCGACGATCAGATCGTCGCTCCCCTTACTCAGGCAACCTTCTCGGCAGCCGCATCCTTGACAAAGGCCTCAGTACATTTGGCCATCGTCACCGAAGCACGGCTGATCGGGTCGGTCATATAGAAATTGCGAACCGGCGATACGAAGCCATCAGACTTCATGTCACCTGACACACCGAAATCGGTCCATTCTGCCTTGGTCGGAACGTTCAGCGACGCAAAGGTCGGGCTGAGTTCCACCATACGCGAGCGAACGGCATCGATATTGTTGTATGGCAGGGTCAGATCCAGCGCACCGGAAAGTGCACGAACAATCGCCCAGTCCTCACGCGCGTCACCAACCGGGAAGATCGCACGCCAGCCCTGCTGAGCGCGGCCCTCGGTGTTGACATAGGTGCCATTCTTTTCGGTGTAAGCAGCCCCTGGCAGGATCACGTCGGCTGCCTGCGCCCCGGCATCACCCATTGCACCCTGGTAAATGACAAATGCCTTTTCCAGTTTGCTCATGTCGACTTCGTCGGCACCCAGAAGATAGACAACCTCGATATCGCCTTTGGCGGCACCATCGAGAATGTCATTGGTTGCCAGACCGCCCTCACCCGGCACGAAGCCGAGATCAAGACCGC
This sequence comes from Thalassospira sp. ER-Se-21-Dark, assembly GCF_017922435.1. Classification (NCBI taxonomy): domain Bacteria; kingdom Pseudomonadati; phylum Pseudomonadota; class Alphaproteobacteria; order Rhodospirillales; family Thalassospiraceae; genus Thalassospira; species Thalassospira sp. ER-Se-21-Dark. The sequence continues at coordinate 926,661 of NZ_VDEZ01000002.1, forward strand.
CAACACGCGATGCCGCGGTGTGCAGAACGTTAAAGCCGTTCCATTCCCCGGAAACCATGCCGTATTTCTCGGCAATGGCGCGGGTGGCAGCAAGAACCGCATCACCGTCTTCACGGTTAAGCGCGCCCATACCGACAATGATCATCGGCTTTTCAGAAGCCTTGAGAACCTTGGCGAACTCGTTCTTGCCATCCAGGATTTCCTGGAGGGTTTCCGGACCCGCACCAAGATAATCGTTCTTGTAGGTCGGATCCCACTTTTCACCAATGATGCCGACTTTGAAATCGCCAGCGGTCGTGCGCCAGCGTTTGCGCAGACGCGAATTGATGATCGGCGCTTCGGCACGGACATTGGCACCAACGATCAGGCAGGCATCTGCCTCGTCAATACCGGCAATCGTGCTGTTGAAGATATAGGAGGCACGCGGGCCACCGATCTTCGAGCCGTCCTGACGGCAATCAAGGTTCGGCGAACCAAGCTTACCCATCAGGTCTTTCAGCGCGGTCATCGATTCACAATCGACCGTGTCACCCGCAAGGGCGGCAATTTTCTTGCCATCCAGGCCAGAAACCTTTGCCTTGATCGCAGCAAATGCTTCGTCCCAGCTTGCCGGCTGCAGCTTGCCATCCTTGCGAACATACGGACGGTCAAGGCGCTGACGTTTCAGGCCATCAATGGCGTAACGGGTTTTGTCCGAAATCCATTCTTCGTTGATGTCTTCGTTGGTGCGCGGCAGAACACGCATCACTTCGCCGGTACGGGCATCGATACGAATGTTCGAGCCAACAGCGTCCATGACATCGACGCTATCGGTTTTCTTGAGCTCCCACGGACGCGCGGTAAACGCATACGGCTTGGAAGTCAGAGCACCGACCGGGCACAGGTCAACCAGGTTGCCTGAAAGCTCGGAGTTGATGGAGGCTTCGATATACGGTCCGACTTCGGTGTCCTCGCCACGGTAAACAGCACCCATGGTGCCGACACCGGCGACTTCCTCGGAGAAGCGAACGCAACGGGTGCAGTGAATGCAACGGGTCATGATCGTTTTGACGATCGGGCCCAGTTCCTTGTCCTTCACCGCACGTTTTTTCTCGGCGTAACGTGAAGAGTCAAAACCATAGGCCATTGCCTGGTCCTGAAGATCACATTCACCACCCTGGTCACAAATCGGGCAATCCAGCGGATGGTTGATCAGCAGGAATTCCATCACACCGTTGCGTGCCTTTTTCACAAGGTCGGAATCGGTTTTGATCACCATTCCATCTGCCGCAGGCATGGCGCAGGATGCGACCGGTTTCGGCGCACGTTCCATTTCCACCAGACACATACGGCAGTTGCCGGCGATTGACAGGCGTTCGTGATAGCAGAAACGCGGGATTTCCTTACCGGCCTCTTCACAGGCCTGAAGGACTGTCGCCCCGGCTTCTACTTCAACTTCAATACCGTCAACTGTTAGTTTCGGCATGTCTCAATCCCTCTCAACAGGCCTCTCTCAGGCCGCGATCCGTGCGCGATATTCCTTGATCCGACGTTCCATTTCGGGACGGAAGTGACGGATAAGGCCCTGAATCGGCCATGCAGCAGCATCGCCAAGCGCACAAATGGTGTGGCCTTCGACCTGTTTGGTCACATCCCACAACAGATCAATCTCATCGAGCGTGGCTTCGCCGCGAACCATGCGCGTCATCATGCGCATCATCCAGCCGGTACCTTCACGGCACGGCGTGCACTGACCACAGCTTTCATGCTTGTAGAATTCCGACAGACGCGCGATCGCGTAGACAATGTCCGTCGACTTGTCCATGACGATGACAGCAGCGGTCCCAAGACCGGAGCCGACTTCACGCAGGCCATCAAAGTCCATCAGCACGTCATCACAGACGTCTTTTGGCATCAGCGGAACAGATGAACCGCCCGGAATAACCGCAAGAAGGTTATCCCAGCCGCCACGAACGCCGCCGCAATGCTTTTCGATCAGTTCCTTGAGCGGAATGCTCATGGCTTCTTCGACAGTGCACGGCTTTTCGACGTGACCGGAAATGGCAAACAGCTTGGTGCCGTGGTTGTTTTCGCGGCCAAAACCAGCGAACCACGAACCGCCACGACGCAGAATGGTCGGAACAGCAGCAATTGATTCGACGTTGTTGACCGTGGTCGGGCAACCATAAAGGCCTGCGTTCGCCGGGAACGGCGGTTTCAGGCGCGGCTGGCCTTTTTTACCTTCGAGGCTTTCGATCAGGGCGGTTTCTTCGCCACAGATGTAAGCACCGGCACCGAGATGCAGGTAAAGGTCGAAGTCCCAACCAGAACCACAGGCGTTTTTACCGATCAGACCGGCTTCGTATGCCTCGTCAATCGCGCGCTGCAGGTTGGATGCCTCGTGATAGAATTCACCACGGATATAGATATAGGCCGCATGCGCATTCATCGCAAAGCTGGCCAGAAGGCAACCTTCAACCAGAGTGTGCGGATCATTGCGCATGATTTCGCGGTCTTTACAGGTACCGGGTTCACCTTCGTCGGCGTTCACAACCAGGTAGCTCGGACGACCATCAGATTCCTTGGGCATGAAGGACCATTTCAGGCCGGTCGGGAAGCCAGCGCCCCCACGACCACGCATACCGGATGCTTTCATCTCGTCGATGATCCAGTCGCGGCCTTTTTCGATCAATGCCTTGGTACCATCCCAGTTGCCACGGGACTGCGCGCCTTTAAGGCCGAAATCCTGGAAACCATACAGGTTGGTAAAGATACGATCCTTATCCTGCAGCATATCAGGCGTCCCCTTCGCTAGCATCAGCATCCTGCGGGGCTGCGCCGCAGCCACAGAATGCCTTCAGAACCTTCGGACCATCGATCGGCTCGCACCCTTTGCGGCCGCTCTGCGGACCGGCTTTCGGCTTCTCGCCCTTTTTGAGGGCATCGAGGATGGCCTTGGTCGTTTCCGGCGTCAGGTCTTCGTAATAATCGTCGTTGATCTGCATCATCGGTGCGTTGACACACGCCCCAAGGCATTCGACTTCGATCATGGTGAACTGACCGTCTTCGGTGGTTTCACCAACGCCGATGCCGAGTTCCTTTTTGCAGGTATCGACAACGTCGGCAGAACCGCGAAGCCAGCACGGCGTGGTGGTGCAAACCTGGATGAAGTTCTTACCCACCGGGGCAAGGTTATACATCGTATAGAAGGTTGCGACCTCGTAGACGCGAATGGCCGGCATTTCGAGCATGTCGGCAATGTAATCCATTGCGACGGTCGGAACCCAGTTCCCTTCGGTCTGACGCTGTGCCAGATCAAGCAGCGGCATGACCGCGCTCTGCTGGCGGCCTTCCGGATACTTGGCGATGATCTTCTTTGCTTTTTCCTGATTTTCAGGCGTGAAAGCAAAGCTGGTCGGCTGAAGCTCTTTCGGAGCTGGTCTTCTCAAATGGCTCATCGGTCAATCTCACCGAACACGATATCTAGCGACCCGATATTGGCAACGACGTCGGCCAGCATGTGGCCTTTTGACATGAAGTCGATGCCTTGGAGGTGCGGGAACCCCGGGGCGCGGATTTTGCAGCGATACGGACGGTTCGAGCCATCCGAAACAAGATACACACCAAACTCGCCTTTCGGTGCCTCGACCGCGGCATAGCATTCGCCGGCCGGTACGTGGAAACCTTCGGTGAAGAGTTTGAAGTGGTGAATAAGGGCTTCCATCGAACGCTTCATTTCGGCGCGCGACGGCGGTGCCACTTTGTTGTTTTCAACAATGACAGGACCATCTGGCATATTTTTGATGGCCTGCTTGATGATTTTCAGCGACTGCCACATTTCCTCGAAACGGACAAGGAAGCGGTCATAGCAATCGCCGTTCTTGCCGACAGGAATGTCGAAGTCGAATTCTTCGTAAGAGTCATAAGGCTGCGATTTGCGCAGATCCCACGCCAGACCCGATGCACGGATGTTCGGACCGGTGAAGCCCCAATCAAGGGCCTCCTCGGCACTGACGATACCGATATCGACCGTACGCTGTTTGAAGATACGGTTGCCGGTCAGAACACGGTCGAAGTCTTTCATAAAGATTTCGTACTGGTCTGCCCATGCGTCGATATCATCAAGCAAGCCTGCCGGAAGATCGGCAGCAACGCCACCCGGACGGAAGTAGTTGGCGTGAAGACGGGCGCCACAGGCGCGCTCATAGAATTCCATGAGCTTTTCACGTTCTTCAAAGCCCCACAGAAGCGGGGTCATCGCACCAACGTCCAGTGCGAACGCGGTCAGGTTCAGAATGTGGTTCAGAATACGACCGATTTCCGCATAAAGAACACGGATATACTGCGCACGCTTGGGCACTTCGACGCCCATCAGCTTTTCGATGGCCAGGCAATATGCATGTTCCTGGTTCATCGGTGCGACATAGTCGAGACGGTCGAAATACGGAGTTGCCTGAATATAGGTCTTATATTCGATCAGCTTTTCCGTACCACGGTGCAGAAGACCAATATGCGGGTCGGAACGTTCGACGACTTCGCCGTCCATTTCCAGAACCAAACGCAGAACGCCGTGCGCCGCAGGGTGCTGCGGGCCGAAGTTCATGGTCATGTTTTTGATTTTTTGTTCTGACATCAGGCGTTGCCCTCCGCCTTTTCATCACCCGGAAGAACATGCTGGATGCCTTCCCATGGGCTTTCGAAATCGAAATTACGGAAATCCTGAACCAGTTTGACCGGCTCGTAGACAACACGCTTCTGTTCGTCGTCATAACGCACTTCGACATACCCGGTCAGCGGGAAGTCCTTGCGCAGCGGATGACCTTCAAAACCGTAATCGGTCAGAATACGGCGGGGATCCGGATGACCGGCGAAGAAGATACCGTACATGTCCCACGCTTCGCGCTCGAACCAGTCGGCGGCGCTGAACAGCGAAACACAGCTTGGTACCGGGGTGTCTTCGTCAGTACGGACCTTCACACGAATGCGCAGGTTATGCTTGAGAGACAGCAGGTGATAAACGACGTCGAAACGCTCAATGCGTTCCGGGTAGTCTGCACCACAAACATCAATAAGCTGCTTGAACAAGCAGCCGGTATCATCCCGAAGGAAGGTCAGAACTTTAAGGATATCATCGCGCTTGGCGACGATGGTCAGCTCGCCGTAACGAATCTCGCTTTCGAGAATTTCGTTGGCCAGCTGTGACGCCACCAGATCTTTCAGATCTTTCAAAGCAGCGCTGTTATCGCTGAGCAGTTCGCTCATGCAAGCCCCCTATTACGGATCAGCGTGTCAGGACACCGGTACGGCGGATTTTCTTTTGCAGCTGCATCACGCCATAAATCAGCGCTTCGGCTGTCGGCGGGCACCCGGGAACGTATACGTCCACTGGCACAACGCGATCACAACCGCGCACCACCGAATAAGAATAGTGATAGTAACCGCCGCCATTGGCGCACGAGCCCATCGAAATAACCCAGCGCGGCTCTGCCATCTGGTCATAGACCTTACGCAGTGCCGGGGCCATTTTGTTGGTCAGGGTACCAGCAACGATCATCACGTCCGACTGACGCGGGCTTGGGCGGAAAACCAGACCATAACGGTCAAGGTCATAACGCGACGCCGCCGAATGCATCATCTCAACAGCACAGCAGGCCAGACCGAAAGTCATCGGCCACAAGGAACCGGTGCTTGCCCAGCTTGCGAGTTTATCGAGATTGGCAAGGACAAAGCCCTTGTCGTTCATCTCGTCAAACACGCCCTTAAGCATTGCATCCTGATCCGAACCGGGTGCCAGGGGTGCGCCTGAGTTGGTGCTCACTCCCATTCCAAAGCTCCCTTCTTCCATTCGTAGATAAAGCCGACCGTCAAAACAGCCAGGAAGATCACCATCGATACAAAGCCGAATGTTCCGATATCACCGAGGGTTACAGCCCACGGGAACAGGAAGGCGACTTCGAGGTCGAAAATAATGAACAAGATTGCGACCAGATAGAACCGAACGTCGAACTTGATGCGCGCGTCTTCGAACGGCGCAAACCCGCACTCGTATGCGGACAGTTTCTCAACATCCGGTGCCTGCTTGGCAAGAACCAGCGACGCGATGACGATTACCGCCGAAAGACCGACGGCGATCCCGATGAATACCAGGATCGGAAGATATTCCGAAAGAAGCTCTTGCATCTCTCTGACCTCTCAAGAACAGGCCTTTTGACCCGACCAGGTCCCCACCTGGCCAATTACGGCGCACCATAACGTATGCACCGCACAAGTTCCAGTCCCCAAGCACGTTGAACATGCTCTAAGACCGGAAACTTTCTAATCTTTTTACCGTTTACTATCGTCCGATATCGGGCTGGACGTCGAGATGATCAAGACCCAATCGTGCGAAGCAGCATTAGCAACACAAGAAAAGGCGACCGCGGAAAAGACAATTCGCCCTAAAAAAGACAACAGATGATGGATCATGGCGCGAGCGACGAGACTTGAACTCGCGGCCTCCGGCGTGACAGGCCGGCGCTCTAACCAACTGAGCTACGCCCGCAAAATGACCATCAATCGGCGCGCCTTTGTTAGACCACCCCCCAAACCAAGTCAAGCAGCTAGCAACGATTTCAACCCATTCGACAATTGCGCCTGCAAACATCACCCTTTGCGGGGTAATTTGGCCCCGAAATTGTACGGCATTAATCAATTTTGTACATTTAGGGCGCTTTATACCGATGGGGCTTTGCAAAGGGGTGTCGGCTTTTATAGAATTGTTGACAAATAACCCCTATCTTACGGTGCGATAGAGGCAGGTTCGGGCGTCAGGTTCCACCCCGAACAGAGTCATTACGACGGAGAAGACCACCCGTGGGGCGCGTAAAAGAAGAATACAGATCACTGGCCGGACCTGAAAAGGCAGCGATTCTCATGCTTGCTCTTGGGGAAGAGCACGCAACCAAGATGTTCAGCATGATGGATGACGAGGAAATCAAAGAGATTTCCCAAACCATGTCGAGCCTCGGTACGATCAACTCTAATATCGTTGAGCGCCTTTTCGTCGAATTCGCTGACCAGCTTTCTTCAACCGGGTCACTGGTCGGTTCGTTTGATACCACCGAACGCCTGCTTTCCAAGGTACTGCCCGAAGACCGCGTGAACGGCATCATGGAAGAGATCCGCGGCCCTGCGGGTCGTACCATGTGGGACAAGCTGAACAACGTGAACGAAGCGGTTCTGGCGAACTACCTTAAAAACGAATATCCGCAGACCGTCGGTGTGGTTCTGTCCAAACTCAAACCCGCACATTCTGCGTCGGTTCTCTCACTTTTGCCGGAAAACTTCTCGATGGAAGTCATCATGCGTATGTTGCGCATGGAAGCAGTTCAGAAAGAAGTTCTCGATAACATTGAAAAGACGCTGCGCACCGAGTTCATGTCGAACCTTGCGCGCGGTTCGCGTGGTGATAACCACGAACTGATGGCGGATATCTTCAACAGCCTTGACCGCCAAAGTCAGGACAGATTCCTTACTGCGCTTGAAGAACGTAACCGTGATTCGGCCGAGAAGATCAAGGCGCTTATGTTCACCTTCGAAGACCTTGCGCGTCTCGACAACAACGGCGTTCAGACGCTGCTGCGTCAGGTCGAAAAGGACAAGCTTGCCCTGGCCCTGAAAGGGTCGACCGATCAGATGCGCGACCTGTTCTTCAAGAACATGTCCGAGCGCGCCGGCAAGATGATGAAGGAAGATATGGACGCGCTGGGCCCGGTCCGTCTGTCAGACGTCGAAGAGTCGCAGATGATGATCGTCCAGCTGGCCAAGGAACTGGCCGCACAGGGCCAGATCGTCATTTCCGAAGGCGGCGCCGAAGACGAAATGGTCTTCTAGCCCCCACCAAAATACCGCAACTGCACAAACACCAAAGGGACAGCCAATGCTGTCCCTTTTTTCGTTCGTCAGGCGCGATCAGATGGGGGAATATCCCAAGCTAAGCCAAACTACCCTGCCCTAGCCCAGAATGACGTTAGGTACCGGATCAGAGATCGACTGAATTTCCCAGCGCAGGCGGTTCTGACCGTTGATTTCACGGAATTCTGCCGCGTTGTGGCTCCGCACCCCTGCGGTCGTACGAACCTCGATCTTGCCGGTCATCTGGTAGCCCAGTGCAGTCAGGCGGTCCTGATACTGATCCGGGACAAAGCCACCCCGAATTTCAACGGTGTTTCGCTCTGAATTAAAGAACATTTCCAGTATGCGCGATTGCCGACGGACAAAGACGAAGCTTTTTTCGCGCATGATGTTGCCACGCTTTTCATAGACCATGTTAAACACACCGCGCCCGGTATAGGTCAGCTGTCTTACAGCCGAATCGCGCTTGAGATCGGCCAAAACCTTGGCGACCTTTTCCTTTTCACCCTCCGCATCCAGGCTTTTATCCAGAAGGCCTTGGGTAATGTTTGGCTGCACCAGCAAACCGCGGTAGCTCAGTCGGTAATCGCCATTACGCTCCATGGACAGATCAATCGTAAAGGCCTCCGGCAGATAGCAGCTGGCAAGCATTACCGGCAGACACAGAACGATCAGAACCTGTCGGCATATCGACCATGTTTGACGCGCGAAACGCGTTGGCATTGCGACACGGCTGATACGCTCAGGGCCAGACAGATGGCGGGCCGGATTACTGTTCATCTTGAAGGTTCCGATTCTCTTGACCATGGCATCAACAGTGCCTGTCTGCCGACCAAGCGTCAACTTATACAAGCCCCTGTCCGAAGGACGATATGGGGAAGCAAAGCAACTGCTTACAAGGCGTCGGGATACGCAAAATCCGGAAACGAATAAAGGCAGCCTTTAAGGCTGCCTTTATCATGGTGGGTGATGAGAGATTCGAACTCCCGACCCTCTCGGTGTAAACGAGATGCTCTAACCAGCTGAGCTAATCACCCTTTTGCAAACCGCGCTGTTCTGCGGAAGCGGGCGGAACTTACCATGGTTTTCCCAAAAAGCAATGCCAGTTTTGCATAAAAATGTAACTTCTATTTCAGGGCGGATTATCTTTGGCAAATGCTCAACCCAAGCCTGCCAAAATGGCCTGATTTCCCTGTATTTTCAGGCACATGACACAAGCGCCCGGCGGGTCTGAAACGCAAAACTTGGGCTGGATGATTCGCAAGGATCGGAAAAACAAAAAAGGCAGCCTTTAGGGCTGCCTTTATCATGGTGGGTGATGAGAGATTCGAACTCCCGACCCTCTCGGTGTAAACGAGATGCTCTAACCAGCTGAGCTAATCACCCGTCTTCTTGGGGTCCATGGCCCCGAAGCGGAGCGGAACATAGCATGGATTTTCCAAAAAGCAATGCCGGTGACGCAAGTCACCGGCATTTTTTAGCTGAACATCGTCAAACTTAGTTGACGGCGTCCTTAAGGCCTTTACCAGCCTTGAACTTCGGCTGTTTCGATGCCGGGATGTCGATTTCTTCACCGGTGCGCGGGTTGCGACCTTTTGAAGCAGCGCGAGCAGCGACAGCGAAGGTACCGAAACCAACCAGACGAACTTCGTCGCCGGATTTCAGAGAATCGGTGATGGAATCGAAAACAGCATCAACCGCTTTTGCAGCGTCAGCTTTGGACAGATCAGCTTTAGCAGCTACACTTCCAACGAGATCGTTTTTATTCACTTCCTGGCCCCCTTGTTTGGACGTTCGGAGTTATGAGGAAATTTGGTTTGCCCCAAACCTGTTGCATGGGCAGTGTAAGCAGGTCGCCAACAGCTCGTCAATGCGAGAGACGCAGTTTTCTGCGGTTTTTGACGTTTTTTTCGATTTTTTGCGCTTTACACCAATCCCGACATGTTCCTGTGCCGATTCTTGGGCAAAGTTATCCACAGAAAAAGGGGGCCGACAGTGTCGGCCCCCTTGTTTTCTGCGCGTTCTGACGATCCTTAGTGAGTCGTCACACCGCCGATTTCCGATTCTTCGCCGTCCTTGGATTTGACAGCAACGTCATCAACCTCTTCTTCCCACTCGATCGGGACAAGCGGATTGACCAAGGCGTGGCTCAGAACTTCGTCAACATGCGACACCGGAATGATTTCCATGCCGCGTTTGACATTGTCCGGAATCTCTTCGAGATCCTTTTCGTTTTCCTGCGGGATCAGAACGGTTTTCACCCCGCCGCGCAACGCAGCCAAGAGCTTTTCTTTCAAACCGCCAATCGCAAGCACACGGCCACGCAGCGTAACTTCGCCGGTCATCGCAACGTCCTTGCGCACAGGGTTGCCGGTCAGAACCGAAACAACCGAGGTCACCATGCCAACGCCGGCCGACGGGCCGTCTTTGGGGGTGGCACCTTCTGGCACGTGAACGTGGATGTCACGTTTCTGGAACAAGGTTGGCTTGATTCCGAAATCAACCGCACGCGAACGGACAAACGAGGTCGCCGCCTGAATCGATTCCGTCATGACTTCACCGAGTTTACCGGTGGTTTTCATGTTGCCCTTGCCCGGCACGGTAACAGATTCGATCTGAAGCAAATCACCACCGAACTCGGTATAGGCAAGACCGGTAACAACACCGACCTGATCTTCACCCTCGGTCTCGCCGAAGCGGAACTTGCGGATACCGGCATATTTGCCAAGTGTGCGCGGGGTGACACGAACCGTTTTCAGGTTTTCAAGCATGATACGCTTGGTCGCCTTACGGGCCAGCTTGGCCAGTTCGCGTTCAAGGTTACGCACACCGGCTTCGCGGGTGTAATACCGGATCAGATCACGAAGTGCCTCGTCCGAGATGCTCCATTCCCCTTTCTTCAGGCCATTATCCTTGACCTGCTTGGGAATGAGGTGACGTTTGGCAATCTCGACTTTCTCGTCTTCGGTGTAACCGGAAATCCGGATGATTTCCATACGGTCAAGCAGCGGCTGCTGCATGCGAAGCGAGTTGGCCGTGGTGACAAACATCACATCCGAAAGATCGTAATCGACTTCGAGATAGTGATCGTTAAAGGTCGAGTTCTGTTCCGGATCCAATACCTCAAGCAGGGCCGAGGCCGGATCACCGCGGAAGTCCGAACCCATCTTTTCAATCTCGTCGAGAAGGAAGAGCGGGTTGGAATATTTCGCCTTTTTCATGCCCTGGACAATCTTGCCCGGCATGGACCCGATATAGGTCCGGCGGTGACCACGGATTTCGGATTCATCACGAACCCCACCGAGTGACATACGTACAAAGCTGCGCCCGGTCGCATTGGCCATGGACTTGCCAAGTGAGGTTTTACCAACACCGGGAGGACCAACAAGGCAAAGGATCGGACCTTTGACCTTTTTGGTACGCGCCTGAACCGCAAGATATTCAAGGATGCGTTCCTTGACCTTTTCCAGACCGTAATGCTCCTTGTCGAGCACCTTCTTGGCCTTTTTCAGGTCATGGGAAACACGCGAACGCTTGTTCCACGGAATGGACACCATCCAGTCAAGATAGTTGCGCACCACGGTGGCTTCTGCCGACATCGGGCTCATATTGCGCAGTTTCTTGAGTTCTGCCTGTGCCTTTTCCTTGGCTTCCTTGGGCATTTTGGCCTTGTTCAGCTTCTCTTCGATTTCAGAAGCTTCATCCTTGCCATCTTCGCCCTCGCCCAGTTCCTTCTGAATGGCTTTGAGCTGTTCATTCAGATAGTACTCGCGCTGGGTTTTCTCCATCTGGCGTTTGACGCGGTTGCGAATTTTCTTTTCAACCTGCAACACGCCGATTTCGGATTCCATGAAGCCGAAAATACGTTCCAGACGATCGCCAACCAGCTTGGTTTCCAGCAATTCCTGCTTTTCAGAAATCTTCAGCGACAGGTGGGATGCCACCGTATCGGCAAGCTTGGCCGGTTCTTCGATCTGATTGACCGAAACCAGAACTTCAGGCGGAATTTTCTTATTCAGTTTGATGTACTGTTCGAACTGGGTGACGACAGAACGGGCCAGCGCTTCGAGTTCGCTGTCATCCTCGTCACTGTCTTCACGCACCGAACCATAGGCCTGGAAGAATTCCGGATTATCAACGTAGCCGGTAATTTCGGCACGTTTCCCGCCTTCAACCAATACCTTGACGGTTCCGTCCGGCAGCTTGAGAAGCTGCAAGACAGTTGCGACAGTACCAATTTCATAGAGATCTTCGACAGCCGGGTCATCAAGACCGGCGTCTTTCTGGGTGACAAGCAGGATCTGCTTGTCTTCGCGCATCACATCTTCGAGTGCACGCACCGATTTTTCACGTCCGACAAACAGCGGAACAATCATGTGCGGGAACACGACAATGTCACGCAACGGCAGCACCGGGTATATTTCGCCACGCGCCAATTCGACCATTATGTTCTTTCCCTACTCTGAGCCGTAACGCTGCTGTGCGGTCCTGCCATAGGCCCCGCAAGCAACGCGAACATGTTTTAGATAATCGTTAGATAATCCGGATTTCCCGCACCGCAATAGTTGCCGGTGCGGGAATTACGTTCAGGCAGTATTTTCAACACCTTCACGACGTTCTGCATGGATCAGCAACGGCTTTGCCTTCCCATTAACGACGTCAGCGTTGATGACGATTTCCTCGACACTTTCCATGGTCGGCAGATCGAACATGGTTTCAAGCAGGATGCCTTCCATGATCGAGCGCAAACCACGCGCACCGGTCTTGCGTTCAATTGCCTTGTCGGCAATCGCCTTGAGCGCATCCGTCTGGAAGGTGAGTTTCACGTCTTCCATATCGAACAGGCGCTGATACTGCTTGATCAGTGCGTTTTTCGGCTCGGTCAAAATCTGGACCAGAGCTTCGTTGTCGAGGTCTTCGAGCGTTGCCAGAACCGGCAGACGACCAATGAATTCCGGAATAAGACCGAACTTCAAAAGATCTTCCGGTTCGACTTCGCGCAGAACATCACCAGCACGGCGTTCATCAGGGCCACGGACATCGGCACCAAAGCCGATTGCGCTACCCCTGCCACGCTGGGAAATCACCTTGTCCAGGCCAGCGAACGCGCCGCCGACGATGAACAGGATATTGGTGGTGTCGACCTGCAGGAATTCCTGTTGCGGATGTTTCCGGCCACCCTGCGGCGGTACGGAAGCAACAGTGCCTTCCATGATCTTGAGCAATGCCTGCTGCACGCCCTCGCCCGAAACGTCACGGGTGATGGACGGGTTGTCGGACTTGCGCGAAATCTTGTCGACTTCGTCGATATAGACGATGCCGCGCTGGGCCCGCTCGACATTGTAGTCAGCAGCCTGCAGCAGCTTGAGAATGATGTTTTCGACATCCTCACCCACATAACCGGCTTCGGTCAGGGTGGTGGCATCTGCCATGGTGAACGGCACATCAAGAATACGTGCCAGGGTCTGGGCCAGAAGCGTTTTACCGCAACCGGTCGGACCGACCAGCATGATGTTCGATTTTGCCAGCTCGATGTCTTCATTCTTGCTGGAATGGTGCAGACGCTTGTAATGGTTGTGAACCGCGACCGAGAGAACTTTCTTCGCATGGCCCTGACCGATGACATAGTCATCAAGGACCTTGCAAATCTCTTGCGGAGAAGGCACCCCGTCTGCCGATTTGACGAGATGTGTTTTGTGCTCTTCGCGGATGATGTCCATGCAAAGCTCTACGCATTCATCACAGATGAACACGGTTGGACCGGCGATGAGCTTGCGAACCTCGTGCTGGCTCTTTCCACAGAAAGAACAGTACAGAGTGTTCTTGGAGTCCCCGCTATTCGATTTGCTCATACAAACCCCAATTACGTTTGACGTTATCTTTTATCGCCATGTTAGCCGGTAAACGATACCGATCTCAACGTTTAATCTGCGCTTTTCGGCTTTATGGCGTCATGTTTGATATGGGTTCGCTATCTTGGTTGCGAAACCCCTTGCATTAATCACCCAAACGTTCGGGCGGCCAGCAAGTTCCGAACAATAACGCCCAAGCCTGCACATACTCTTGTCTATGACTTAAAACTGCCATGAGGCAAGACATAAAAAAACGCCCCGGCTGATCACCGGGGCGTTTCCACCAATCACACCTGAGTGATCAGTCTTTCTTTTCATCACTTTCCGGCTTCGGACGCGATGTAACGACCTCGTCGATCAGACCAAATTCCTTGGCCTGATCAGGGGTGAGGAAGTTGTCACGCTCCATTGCGTCTTCGATGGTCTTGAGATCACGGCCGGTATGTTCGACATAGATCTCGTTAAGACGCTGACGCAGAGCCAGAATTTCACGGGCATGAATTTCGATGTCCGATGCCTGACCCTGGAAGCCGCCTGACGGCTGGTGGATCATGACGCGTGCATTGGGCAGGCAGTAACGCTTGCCTTTTGCACCGGCCATCAGAAGCAGCGAGCCCATGGATGCCGCCTGCCCCATGCACACCGTGGAGACATCGCAACGGATGTACTGCATGGTGTCATAGATGGCGAGACCCGAGGTCACAACACCGCCCGGTGAATTGATGTAAAGCGAGATATCCTTATCCGGATTTTCCGATTCGAGATGCAGCAACTGCGCACAGATCAGTGACGACATGCCGTCATGGACCTGACCGTTGATGAAAACGATGCGCTCCTTAAGAAGGCGCGAAAAGATGTCATAGGCACGCTCGCCACGGCTGGTCTGTTCAACGACCATCGGTACAAGCGAATTCATCCGTTCTTCAATCATCAACTGCAATCTCCCTGCATGATCCTAAACCGTGTCCGGCCGGATTACTTGTCTTCGGATTTGTCAGCAGCTTTTTTAGCGGCCGGCTTTTTGGCTGCAGCTTTCTTGGCCGGGGCTTTTTTAGCCGGAGCCTTTTTCTCTGCATCCTTTTTCGCCGGTGCTTTTTTAGCAGCCGATTTCTTCTTCGGAGCTTCGTCTTCCTCTTCCGGCTTCAGAAGGTCTTCAACCGAAACGGTTTTTTCTTCTACCTTGGCGAGTTCGACGATGTAATCAACGACCTTGTCTTCATATACAGGGCCCTGAAGCGCCTGCAAGGCCTGCGGGTTATTTTTATAGAATTCGATAACCTGCTGTTCCTGACCCGGATATTTCTGGGCTTCGGCAACGAGGACCTTGTTGACGTCTTCCTGAGTGACCTGGATCTCATTCTCACGGCCGACTTCTGCAAGCAGAAGACCCAGAAGAACGCGACGTTCTGCGATTTCGCGGAACTCTTCGGTCAGATCTTCTTCGGACTTGCCCTTGGTCTCGTCGTCTTCCTGTCCAGCTTCACGGGCCTGTTTGATCTGGCCGATGATGCCTTCGAGTTCGTTTTCAACGAGCGACTTCGGCAGTTCGAAGCTGTGGTTTTCAGCCAGCGCATCAAGAAGCTGACGCTTCATTTTCTGACGGGAAACCGATTCGTATTCGCGGCCAAAGTCCTTGCGGATCGCTTCTTTAAGGGACTCAAGGCTGTCCTGACCGAGTTTCTTGGCCAGTTCATCATCCAGCTCAGCCGGTTTCTTTTCCTTGATTTCCTTAACGGTTACGTCGAACTCAGCATCTTTTCCTGCGAGTTCGGCAGCACCGTAAGCTTCCGGGAATTTCACTTTGACGACGACTTCGTCACCAGCGTTCACACCGGTCAGCTGATCTTCGAAACCTTCGATGAAGGAACCCGAACCGAGTTCGAGTTCGTAATCTTCGGCTTTACCGCCTTCGAACGCTTCACCGTCGATTTTGCCCAGGAAGTCGATAACAACAACGTCACCGGCTTTGGACTTGCGCTTACGTGCGAGCGGTGCGGTCGTACCCTGTGCGGATGCGATGCGCTCGAGGGTTTCGTTCACCTTGCTGTCGTCAAGTTCAACGACTTCACGGGTCAGCTTCAGCTTTTTGAAGTCCATTGCTTCGATGGCCGGGATGATTTCGACTGCGATGTCGAATTCCAGATCGCCGCCTTCATCGAATTTGGTGACTTCGATTTTCGGCTGAACAGCCGGGCGCAGGTCATTGTCGTTCAGAACCTTGCCGGTGTTTTCGTTGACAGCGGCTTCAAGGACTTCGCCCATGACGGCCTGGCCGTAACGCTGACGCAGGAGTTTCGCCGGAATCTTGCCCGGACGGAAGCCCGGCAGGCGAACCTGATCCTTGATCTCGTCAAGTTTGGCGACGACTTTTTCTTCGATATGTGCGGCGGGCACGACGACTTTGAACTCGCGCGCCAGGCCTTCGTTTTTGGTTTCAGTAACCTGCATAGATAACTCTTTTGCTTGGTTCGAATAATGTCCGTTACGCGACGCAGTCCGGACGTCAGAAAGTCAATACGACTAAACGAATATGGTACCCGGTCAAATTTTCGGCCTGCTTATGGTACGGGTGAAGGGACTCGAACCCCCACGGATTGCTCCACTGGAACCTAAATCCAGCGCGTCTACCAGTTCCGCCACACCCGCACACAAGCATAGAAATCACTCCGGTCACACCGGAATGAGTGCGCCTTAATACAAACTTCGATCCCCTCATGCAAGCATCGCCTTTTCGACAAACGCAATCTTGTCGAAAATATCCGTCAAACAGGGCCTAAATCGACGGCAATCAGCCGATTTCAGGTAACGCAACCCTAGCGGAAATGACGTTTTACGGCACTGGAAACCGCGATTTTGCCCTGCCCGACGTAACTTTCGTGATTTTTTTCGATGGTCGAAAGGTCATAGAGATAGTTCACCATCATCCCGAATGACTGGTTCCAGCCATTTTCCTTGGCATTGCCGTTCCAGTTCAGCCGTTCAACCCGCGCCCCGTTGCTCAGATGAAAATGCGCGACAGGATCAAAGGCGGTGTCCATACCGGGCCGCTTGGCATTCAAAAGATACCACGCCGTCAGGTACTCGATATTGGTCCGTGTCCGTTCAGAAACCCCGTCCGGGCTGGTGGCGGGTGGTTTTGGCCCCAGCATGTCATCGCAATCTGTCAGGGCCGCCTCAATCGCCTTGGGCAGGCCGGTTTCCTCCCCCTTGGCCATGGTATCAAGCTGCCGATCCATCCAGCTGCGCAGTGCCGGTATCGGCGACAAGGTAGAAAATTGTTTGAGATGCGGCAGATCGCGTTGCAATTGGGCGACCACACGTTTGATCAGGAAATCCCCAAAGCTGATTCCCGCCAATCCGGCCTGCGCGTTCGAGATTGAATAAAAGATTGCCGTATCCGGCTTCGCGTCGCTTTTGGGCGCCTTTTCCGTGCCGCCCAAATCGTTATCCTTGCTTTCGATCAGTTCATCGACGTTGCCAGCAATGCCATTCACAAGCGCGACTTCCACGAAAATAAGCGGTTCATCTGGCATGCCGGGATGGAAGAAGGCAAAACACCGCCGGTCTGACGCCAGTCGCCGTTTAAGATCATCCCAGCTTTGAATGGCGTGAACCGCTTCATAGGCGATCAGTTTTTCCAAAAGGGCTGCCGGTGAATTCCACGTGATGCGGCTCAGTTCGAGAAAGCCGATATCAAACCAGCTTGCCAGCAGTGTCTTGAGATCGCGTTCCAGAATGGCCAGCCCAGGGGCTTCCTTGCGCCAGCGTAAAAGATCGGCGCGCAGATCAACCAGGAACTTCACACCTTGTGGTAATGAATTGAATTCCTTGAGGATCAAACGAAACGGCGGCACCAGTGCGGCACGCAGTTCAGTTTCAAGCAATGCCTGTTCGGCCAGATCATCAGCCGCCGTCCAATCGGCCATAACAGCCGCAACACGGTCGCGATCCACCCCGAATTCATTAACCAGAAGATGCAGGAATTCACGTTTCCCCGCATCATCAAGGCGCAAGAAATCATGCCCAAGGGCGGCTGCACGCGCACGGGCCGATACCGCCCCACCGCGCCTTGCCAGACAATCGGCGATTTGTTCACGCCAGCGATCCTGGCGGGTCTGGCTTTCATCAAAACCAAGGCCACGCACCACCGGGCTATCGCGCAGTTCGCGCCAGGCGCCGCGAAGATTATCAAGGGTTCTGTCGAGAAACGTCTGAGACATGCCTGTCTCCCACTCCGATATCAGAAGAACTTCAAATCGTTTCCTCAATACGTGATGATCCATCCCATCACGCCATACCGTTTTTATATCGGGTGATTATACCGCAAGTGCCAGCGGCTGCGGCGACTTCTTATTCACCTTCATTTTACGTCATGCCTTTTTGCGCGACGCCAGCCAAAGTTCGCGCAAGACAGCCGGAAGATGTTCCGGAATGTCTTCGGCGATCAGGCCGGGGCCCATATCCGCCCCGCTTCGTGCATGAAGCCATACCCCCATGCAGGCGGCGTCAAAACTGTCCATGCCTTGCGCCATCAAACCACCAATGATCCCGGCCAATACATCGCCCGATCCGGCGGTTGCCAGCCAAGGCACATCCACCGCACTGATTGCTGCCCGCCCGTCCGGCGCGGCAATCACCGTATCAGCCCCCTTTATCAGAACAGTCGCGCTACAGCGTTTGGCCGCGGCCCGTGCCCGACAAAGCTTGTCGCCGGTAATATCAGGAAACAGGCGGGCAAATTCGCCCTCATGCGGGGTCAGGACGGTCGGGCCTTGAACGGCAAAGCACAAGGTAGACGGATCTTCGGCAAAGCTTGTGAGTGCGTCGGCATCAAGCACCGTCGCCCGACACAGATGCAAAAGCTTCAAAACAAGGGCACGGGTATCATCACCAACGCCAAATCCCGGCCCGATGACAAAGGCATTATGACGACAGTCATTCACAAGCGCATCAAACGCAGTCATCGGGGCGGTCATGTTGCCCGGCGCATCCGATGCGTAGATCGGTAACGCTTGCGCATCTGCCACGATGGTCAGAAGCCCCACACCGGATCGGCGTGCGGCGCGTGCCACAAGGCGGGTTGCCCCGGTCATGGTAGCGCCGCCAAAGGCCAAAAGATGCCCGCGATGGTATTTGTGGCCTTCAAGCCCCGGCCAATGGATGCCAGCCCGCCACAAAACCGGATCGTTGCGCCAACAGGCTGGCGCAATATCAAGGACCGTCTGATCGGTTATGCCGATATCTCGCACGGCCAGTTCACCGCACATCAAACGCCCCGGTAAAAGATAATGCCCGGGCTTTGCCCGACAAAACGTCACGGTCAGGTCGGCCTTCACCGCAACGCCCAGAACCATGCCGGTATTGCCATCAATCCCCGATGGCACATCGACTGCCACAACGCTGCACGGGCTTGAATTGATTGTGGTGACAAGTTCGGCCACGTCACCGGTAATGGCGCGCGCAAGCCCGGCCCCGAAAATGCAATCGACCACCAGATCCGCACCAACAACAAGGGCGGGTGAAAGAAGTTCGGTCGCCCCTTCCCAGCGCGCGGCATGCAAGGCCGCGTCCCCCTTGAGATCAGCAACATCGCCCATCAGGCCCAAACGCACCGACCAGCCTTCATCGCGCAGAAGCTTGGCAATCGCAAAACCATCACCACCGTTGTTGCCGGGTCCACACAACACCGATACGGAACGCGGCGACCAATGACGGATGATTTCCTCAAACACGGCGCGACCGGCATTTTGCATCAAAACGTCGCCGGGAATGCCGCCTTCGATTGTGCGACGGTCTGCTTCGTACATTTGATCGGTTGTCAGGATTTCAAACATTTCACCCCGTCATCCTTGTCTTGATCTTCCGGTCTGCGTTGTGCATCAAGACAGCATTTAAAACAGGTCCAGTCGACTGTAGCCATTTAAATTTCACCCCACTATAGTGCAGCGAAATTCGCATGTCGGATAGTTGGCAGAAAGGCTGACCATCAGACCGTAACACGAAACTTTCCGCAGCAAGGCTTTGCCCGCATGCATGTAGTCGTCATGGGTGCCGGGGTCATCGGGACAACGGCGGCCTGGTATCTTTTGCAAAATGGTCATCAGGTTACGGTCGTTGATCGTCGGCATGCCAGTGCGCAGGAAACAAGCTTTGCCAATGGCGGTCAGATTTCTGCCTGTCACGCCACACCCTGGGCGAATGCATCCTCCCCCAAACAAATCCTGAACTGGCTTGGTCGCGAAGAAGCCCCGCTTCTGTTTCGGATGCGCTTTGACCCGCAGCTGTTTTCATGGGGCCTTCGGTTCTTGCGCAACTGCACCGATGCGCGGGCCATGATCAATCTGGAAAAGGCGCTTCGCGTTGCGATCTATAGTCGCGATTGCCTGCGCGCGCTTCGCGACGAGCTTGATCTGGAATATGATCATAGCACACGTGGCATCCTGCATATCTGCCGCACCGAGCAAGACATGGTCGCGGTCGAAAAAGCCACTGCCCAGATGCAGGAATATGGCCTTAACCGAAGAATTGTCTCGCCCCAAGAATGTCTTAGCATTGAACCGGCCCTGCGTGATGCCACAGCCCCGATCATTGGCGGCAGCTTTACCCCCGACGATGAAAGCGGTGATGCACGCAAATTCACCGAACGTCTGAGCGAACATTGCATTTCCAGGGGCGCATCGTTTCAGTTCAATACCAACATCACCGGCCTTTTGCACGATGAGGGCAAGATCACCTGTGTTCAAACTGACAAGGGTGACATCCATGCGGATGCCTTTCTGGTCTGTCTGGGCAGCTACAGCCCGCTGATGCTGGCCCCGCTTGGCATTAAATTGCCGATTTATCCGTGCAAGGGTTACTCGATCAGCATCGATACCACCGGCTATTCCGGGGCACCCGAAACGGCCCTGATCGATGACAGTGTGAAAATGGTGTATTCGCGACTTGGAACACACCTTCGAGTTGCTGGCACAGCGGAGCTGGATGGCTATAACCTTCGGATGTCGCCACGCCGCCAAAAACTTATCGTTGATAAAGCACTGGAATTATTCCCGAATTCAGGTGATCGCTCCAGCATTGATTTCTGGTCGGGTTTGCGGCCGGTAACGCCGGATTCTGCCCCTGTTCTTGGGGATACGAAGTATGCTAATCTATACCTTAATACGGGGCATGGGACGTTGGGTTGGACGATGAGTTGCGGATCAGCAAAAGCCGTCGCCGATCTCATCAGCGACAAGACCCCTGACATCTCTCTGACGGGGCTGGGTATCGACCGCTTTTAGCGGACGACCTGATTATTATGGGATCACGGGCTGACATGACCAGCAACACACCAATTGGTTCAACCAATGTGCCATTGGCCGACCAGGTTGTTCTGAACGCCCTGCCCTATGCCGCCGTCATATGCGACCGCAACGGCATCGTCATGCAATGTAACGAAGCCATCGCGCGTTTGATCGGCGTTTCGCGTGATCGCATGCTGGGCCGCAAGGCCGGTTTCATTTCCAAGGGTCTAATGAGCGATATCGAAGATGTGTTTTCTTCGGGCAGGACCTGGCGCGGCGATATCATTCTGGTCGGTGCCGCCAAGGAAAGCCACGTCTGCGATCTGTCCATTGCGCCGCTTGAATATAGCCAGAACAATGAAACCCGGACCGCGGTGTTGATGACGTTGCTTGAAAATGACCGTCAGGCACAGGCCGAACGCACCCTGATGGAGCAAAACCGCAATCAATCAGATGCCAACGCGTCAAAATCCGACTTTATCGCCAATATGGGCCACGAATTGCGCACCCCGCTTAATGCGATTATCGGCAACTCCGAACTGATTGCGCATGGGGTTCTTGGCGATCTGCCCGATGGGTATCGCGAATGCGGCCGTGACGTTTACGAGGCGGGCAAGCACCTGCTTGAACTGGTCAATAATGTTTTGGATGTGTCAAAGCTGTCGGCCGGTTCAATGACCTTGCAGCTTGAAAAGGCTGATCTTGGTTCTGTAATACGCGATGCCGCCCGGCTTGTCGGCGATGATATTTCGCGTCGCAGCCATCAATTGCAATTCGATCTGCCGGATCAGCCGGTATCGATGCTTTGTGATAAGCTCAAACTCAAACAGATCCTGATCAATATCCTGAGTAACGCGGCAAAATTCACACCCGAACATGGCAAGATCCGCATCGGACTGACCACAACCGACGAAGACGTGAGTTTTGCGATCGAGGATAATGGTGTCGGCATGAGCCCGAATGACATTCCCCGTGCGCTGGCCCGGTTCTCGCAGCTTCATCCATCCGGGGTGAAGGAAAGTGTCGGCACCGGTCTTGGCCTGCCACTGGCCAAGCTTCTGGTCGAACTGCATGGCGGACGGCTTAGTATCGAAAGCGACCTTGGCAAGGGCACGACCGTGCGCATTACTCTGCCCCGCCCGTAACCCGATACCGTTAACTCTGTATCGCAAAAGACCCGCCCGGACATGTCCGAGGCGGGTCTTTTGATTTCAAGGCCTTATTGGGCTGCAGATTGATTGATCTGGTCGTGCCGCGCGATCACGTCCTTGGGCCAGCGGCTTTTGATGTAAGACAGGCTGGCAATGATTTCCGCGTCGCTCAGCACGCCCTCATATCCCTGCATTGCCGATTTATAATCGCCTCCGGCCATCGCCGCCGGTCCGTATTTGGTCAGTTCAAACAACACCTGATCGGGGTGATGCCAGGTATGGCCGGTTTCGTCGTGGGGTGGCGCCGGAAGCAAACCGTCAGGACCGCGTTCACGCCAATTGGCTTCGCCCTCAAGTCTGGCACCATGGCAGGACGCACAATTTGCGTCATAGATCTTCTTGCCCTGCGCCACGAGTTGCAGATCATCGGGACGCAATGAGACATCCTGATCCGTGCTCTCGCCCGGGCCAAAGAATGTGACGATGCCATACATAATCGCCGCACCGACAAGGGCGCCAAGCGCCATAACACCTTTATTCTTCAATGTGTTCTCTCATTCATCTGTGTTTCAGCATCACGCCTTGCGGGCGAGATCATTGATGATCGGGCAGTTCGGACGATCATCGCCATGACAGGACTGCACAAGGTCGGAAAGTGTATCGCGCAGGCTTTGAAGTTCGGCAATCTTGCGTTCGATCTCTGCCAGATGGGTCTTGGCAATTTCCTTTACATCGGAAGAGGCACGGTTGCGGTCCTCGTAAAGTGACAGCAACACCCGGCAATCTTCGACCGAAAATCCCAGCCCGCGGGCACGTTGCAGAAACCGCAATTTGTGCAGATCGTTTTCGTCATAGTCACGATACCCGTTGGCCAAGCGCCCCGGCGAAACCAGACCAATATCCTCGTAATAACGGATGGTTTTCGCCGGAAGTCCGCATTCAGTCGCGGCGTCAGAAATGTTCATCGCCCTCTCCTATTTCCGGACTGTCCAGCGCCGCAATGTCAGCGAGTTACCAACAACCGAGACGGAGCTGAGTGCCATCGCCGCACCTGCAATCGCCGGGCTAAGCACGCCGAATGCTGCCAACGGAACACCGACCACGTTATAGGCAAAGGCCCAGAACAGGTTCTGTGCGATCTTGCGACGGGTGGCGATCGAAATATCAATCGCGGCAGACACAAGTGCCGGATCAGACCGCATCAGGGTGATGCCAGCCGTTTCCATGGCAACATCGGTGCCACCGCCCATGGCAATACCGACATCGGCAGCGGCCAGTGCGGGCGCATCATTGATCCCGTCACCAACCATAGCGACATGACGGCCTTCCTTGCGGAGTTTTTCGACTTCACGTGCCTTGTCCTGCGGGCGAATGCGGCCTTCGCCGCGTTCCAGACCAAGTTCGCGCGCCACGTGGCTTGCGACATCCTGACTGTCACCCGACAACATGATCGATGAAATACCGCGTGCCTTCAGATCGGCAATTGCCTGTTTGGCACCTTCGCGAATGCGATCCTCAAGGGTCAGGTAACCGGCAAACGTGCCATCAATCGCAACCAGAATAACGGTTCTGCCTTCGCCTTCGTGTTTCTTGATGTCCTTTGCCAGATCCTGCGCCGGACCTGCGATATCAAGATCACTCAGCAAAGCTTCGCTGCCAATGGCGATCTTGTGCTTTTCAACATCGGCCATGACACCGGCACCGGTTTTGCCCTTGAAGTTATCGATATCGGGCAGTGATACGCCTTCATCCTTGGCAATCGAGACAACCGCACGCGCAAGGGGATGTTCACTGGCGGCC
This sequence comes from Thalassospira sp. ER-Se-21-Dark, assembly GCF_017922435.1. Taxonomy (NCBI): domain Bacteria; kingdom Pseudomonadati; phylum Pseudomonadota; class Alphaproteobacteria; order Rhodospirillales; family Thalassospiraceae; genus Thalassospira; species Thalassospira sp. ER-Se-21-Dark. The sequence goes on from NZ_VDEZ01000002.1 coordinate 950,619, forward strand.
TGAACGGCTGCGGTCAGGCGCAGCAACTCATTACGGTCAACACCCTCAACCGGGCAGATATCGCGCACGGTCGGCGTGCCTTCCGTCAGGGTGCCGGTTTTGTCAAAGATGACGGTATCGACATTATGGGCCTGTTCAAGTGCCTCGAAATTGCGGATCAGAATGCCGTTGCGCGCAGCACTGCCGGTACCGGCCACCAGCGCAGTCGGCGTCGCCAGACCAAGCGCACAAGGACATGCAATCACCAGCACCGACACCGCGGCAACGATGGATGCCTCTGCGCCAAAGCCGGTAAACAACCATGCGCCCAGGGTCAGCAGTGCAATGACAACCACAATCGGCACGAACACGGCCGATACCCGGTCGACAAGCTTCTGCACCGGGGCTTTGCCGGTCTGGGCCTTTTCAACCAGGCGAATGATGCGCGACAGCGTCGTATCATCGCCAACGGCACTGACTTCGATATCAAGACGCCCGGTGCCATTCACAGCGCCACCAACGACAGTATCGCCCGTGATTCGCGCCACGGGTCGGGTTTCCCCGGTAATCAGGCTTTCATCAAGTTCACTTTCACCGGCATGAACCTTGCCATCGACCGGCACACGTTCGCCCGGCAAAACGCGAACGATATCGCCGACCGAAAGGCTTTCAATCGCAACATCCTGTTCTCCTTCGCCCGCGACCACCTTGCGCGCACGCCGTGGACGGAGCGCCATCAATTCACGAATAGCGGCTGATGCCCCGCGTTTGGCGCGTTCTTCCATGATTTTACCCGCAAGGATCAGGGTAATGATCGCAGCCGATGCTTCGAAATACAGATGGGTCTGCCCGGCATTGGCCGTCAGCATGTTATAGAGGCTGAGGAAATAGGCCGCCGACGTGCCAAGGGCGACCAGCACATCCATATTGGCACTGCGATGGCGCAGGGCTGCATATGCCCCCTGATAGAAGCGTGCACCGATATAGAACTGAACCGGGGTCGCAAGTACAAGTTCAACCCATGCCGGCAGATGATAGGACACACCAAGGTTCATCCAGACCATCTGCAAAACCAGTGGTGCGGTCAGCAATGCCGATACCGCCAGAAGGATCAGGGATTTATCCTGCTTCTTTTCGTTGCGTGCCGCTTCGTCTGAGTCACCCTCTTCGGATCCGGATTTATTGCGTGACGTTGCGTGATAGCCTGCATCCTCGATCGCCTTGATCGCGATCGCATCATTGACCTTGCCCGACAGGGCCAAGATATCTGCACGTTCCAGTGCGAAATTGACACTGGCTTCGGTGACGCCCGGCAATGCGGAAAGTGCCTTTTCAACCCGCAAAGCGCAGTTCGCGCATGTCATGCCATCGACATCAAAGGAAAGCTGCTGGGTCACGACGCTATAGCCTGAATCCGCGACTGCCTCGGCGATTTTGGATGTATCAAGCTTGCTGTCGTCAAAATGCACATTTGCACTGTTGAGCGCAAAGTTCACGGTGACATCAGAAACACCATCAAGACCAGCAATGGCCTTTTCAACACGGCCCGCACAGTTTGCACAGGTCATGCCTTCAATCTCGAGGTTTACTTCGCTGGTATTGGCAGTTGGCTGCACGGATGCCCCACCGCCTGCTGCGGTATCATACTCGTCTGTTCGGCGATCCATATCACGCACCTCAAAAAAAGGGGTTATTACAAGATATGGGGCACGATAGACCTTCCAGCAACTGGAAGGTCAAGATAAAAAAGAGATATATAAAAAGCCAGAGCTAAGCCTCTGATACCAAAAAAAGAAAGCCCCGGACATTGCCGGGGCCTTCTGAAAATTGTTTGCTGGCTGATGATCAGCCTTCCGGGCTTGGTTCCCCGGCTGCGCGGAACTGAATGTAGTTCGGCAGGCCCATCATGTCGATCAGGCGGATCTGCTGTTCCAGCCAATAGGCGTGATCTTCTTCGCTGTCATCAAGCAGGGCGACCAGCATCTGACGGGTCTGGAAATCGTCCTCTGCCTCGGCGATCTTGATCGCCTTTTTCAGAAGATTGATCACGTGATATTCGTGTTCGAGATCGTTTTTCATCATCTCGGGCACGGTTTTGCCGATCTTGATCGGTTCACGCGATGCGGTATCGGGCACGCCCTCAAGGAACAGGATACGCTCGATCAGACGCTTGGCGTGTTCGAGCTCCTCATCCTTTTCGTGATGCATGCGCTCATAGAGCGAATGCAGGCCCCAATCGGCATACATTTCAGCATGTGTGTTGTACTGGTCGGCCGCCGACAGTTCGGCAGTGAGCTGTTTGTTCAGCGCGGCGAGGACCTTTTTACTACCCTTCATGGCGTAATACTCCTGATCTGATTAGTCGCCGTCGCCTGAACGGCTCTGGATGTAGTTTGCAATCCCGACATTTTCGAGCTGCCATTCTTCGGTCTCAAGCCAATCAACGTGCTCTTCCTGTTCTTCCAGGAATTTCACAAGCAGATCGCGCGTCACAAAGTCCTCGGCCTTTTCACAGGCGGTGATGGCTTCGCGCAGAAGCGGCAGAGACGCCAATTCAAACTTCATGTCACAGCTGATGATCTCTTCGACATTTTCGCCGATCATCAGTTTGTTGAGGTTCTGGAGGTTGGGAAGACCTTCAAGAAACAGAATGCGCTCAATCGTGTCGTCGGCGCGTTTCATTTCCTTGATCGAGAGCTTGTACTCATACTCGCCCATTTCTTCCACGCCCCAGTCCCGCAGCATTCTGGCATGCAGGAAATACTGGTTAATCGCAGTCAACTGGTTGGTCAGAATGCGATTAAGATATGTGATGATCTTGGGATCACCTTTCATCATGGCTCTCCTGATGGTTGGGCTATGCAGATAGTGGGAATCCACCCGGCTTGTTTCAAGGAAAAAACGCGCCTTTGATTACCATTATCAATAATTTAGCCGATTTTTCCGAAATAAGCCAGTTGGGGTGAATGACTAAAAATCATTCGCACGGATTTCCCTGAGAATGAAAATCGGTTCGGCGAAATTGCCCTTCGCAAAGATCTTGTGCCCGGATGTTTTCGTACGACTCGCAACTGCCGTGCAATAGATTGAAGCAAAACATGAAGCCGCGCTTTCAAACCATTCGTTTCATCCTTGGTGATCAACTGACACCGTCGCTTTCAAGCCTGAAGGACGCCGATCCCGATCAGGACCTGATCGTCATGGCAGAGCCGCATGATGAGGCGACCTATGTCCCCCATCATCGACAGAAAATCGTGATGATCCTGTCTGCGATGCGCCACTTTGCCGAGGATTTGCGCGAAAACGGATTTCACGTCGCATATTTTGACTATCAAAACCATCCGACCAAGTCCTTTACCGACGCCCTGAAAGCGGCCGTTACCGAACACAACGTCAAAGAAGTCATCATCACCGAGCCCGGCGAATGGCGGGTCAAACATGAAATCGATGCATGGTCCGAAAACCTTGATATCTCGGTTGATGTGCGCGCCGATGACCGGTTATTTGCCCCGTTTTCGGCATTCGCGGATTTTGCCAAGGACCGCAAGGAACTCCGGATGGAGTATTTCTATCGCGGTTTGCGACGCGATACCGGCATCCTGATGGAACCCGATGGCAAGCCGGTTGGCGGGCAGTGGAACTTTGATCACGACAACCGTAAAAGCCTGCCCGATGATGTGACGCCCCCATCACCAAAGACATTTTCACCCGACAAGATCACGCAGGACTTGCTTGATCGCGTTTGCGATGATTTTCCCGATGCACTGGGGGATGTTGCGTCATTCGGCTGGCCGGTCACCCGCCAAGATGCGCTTGCGGCACTTGATCATTTCATCAAGCATCGCTTGGCGCAGTTTGGCGATTACCAGGATGCGATGACGGTCAAAAGCGCCACCCTTTATCATTCCCTGATCAGCCCGTGTCTCAATACCGGGCTGTTGTTGCCTGATGAAGTCTGCTGGGCGGCCGAGAAAGCCTATCACGAGGGCAAGGCGCCACTGAACGCGGTCGAGGGGTTTATTCGCCAGATCCTTGGCTGGCGTGAATATGTCCGTGGGCTTTACTGGTATCTTGGCCCGGATTACGGCAGCGACAATCATTTCGATGCCAAACGCCCCCTGCCCGGATTTTTCTGGGATGGCGATGTGCCGATGAATTGCCTGAAACAGGCGATTGGGGAAACGCTTGAAAATGCTTATGCACATCACATTCAGCGTTTGATGGTGATTGGCAATTTTTCCCTGCTGGCTGGGCTTGATCCCAAAGAGGTCTGCGACTGGTATCTGGCGGTCTATATCGACGCGTTTGAGTGGGTTGAGCTTCCCAACACCTTTGGCATGGCGTTATATGCCGATGGTGGCAAGATGGCGTCAAAGCCCTATGCGGCCAGCGGAAAATATATCGACCGTATGTCTGATTACTGCAAGGACTGCCAATACAACCCGCGCAACAATACCGGCAAGGATGCCTGCCCGTTCAACGCGCTTTACTGGCATTTTTTGGATCGCAACGCCGACAAGCTTGGCAATAATCCGCGCCTTGGCATGCCATACCGTAATTGGGCCCGCATGAAGGACGACAAAAAGCGCGATCTGATCGCACAGGCCGACGCGTTTTTACGCAAACTTGATGATGGCAAGCTTGATACCGCATCAGAACAAGGCAGCCTTTTCTAAGGATCAGAAATCAAACCTGATCTGTTGATCGGATTTATCGCGCCCGGCCGGCGGTCGTTTCTGTTTAAATGTTCGGCTGCCATGCTGTTGGACGATTTGCTGTGCCTGATCGCGGAAATCATCGTTTTTGCGAATGGCCCAGATGTTGGTGCGGGCATGCCGGGCGGCGGCCATATGATCGACAATCGGCGCCGGATAATGTTTTCCGATCTCAACGCCCAGATCAATCTGTTCAATCGGGGCAAGACGCCAGGGTTCGTGAATGAACGCGTCCGGAACGTCACGCAGTTCAGGCACCCAACGGCGTATGAACGCACCATCGGGGTCCTGATCATTGGATTGTTTGACCGGGTTATAGATGCGCGGCGTGTTGATCCCGGTCGTGCCTGATTGCATTTGAATTTGCGGGTAATGAATGCCCGGTTCGTAATCGACAAATTGCCGGGCAAGATGCAAGGCGGGTTCGCGCCAATGTTGCCAAAGCTGATAGCTGACAAAGGCTGTCAGCATCGCGCGCATCCTGAAATTGATCCAGCCGGTGTGATCAAGGGCGCGCATGCAGGCATCGATGAACGGAAATCCGGTTCTGCCCGCTTTCCACGCCAGAAATCCCGGATCATCGGGATGATCAGGCCGCAACCCGTTATAGGCCGGATGCAGGTTTTCAATCTCGATCCCCGGTGTGGTTTCAAGCTTCTGGACGAAATGGCAATGCCAGTGCAGCCGGCTTTCATACGCCTTTAGCGCCGAAAGAAATCCTTTTGGGCGATCTGTTGCAGGCATGGCATGGATATCGCGCCGTCTTTCACGCACGGCATGAATGATTTCGCGCAAGGATACTGTGCCATAGGCAATATGTGGACTTAGCCGTGAACAGCTTTCAAATGCGGTTCGCGGCGATGACATTTCGCGGTGATATCTCTGCCAGCGATATTCAAGGAAACTGTCAAGCAGCCGCATCCCCGCGCGCCGTCCACCACCCTGCGGGTCATTGCAAGGTGCGGAAAGGTGTGCAATCGGATGTTCGGGAATTGAGCCGGGATCAAGATCAACAGCAGGTGTTTGAAACCTCACCTGCCCGGTCGGTGGGCTGGCAAAAAACGCCTGCCATGCCCCGTGCCAGTGATCGCGATCAAGCCTGCCACGGATGACCGCAAACTGCCGATGTTCCTGGAATGTAATGCAATGTTGGCGGGCCCAGTCCGAAACGGCCAGATCACGTTTGAATGTCCAGAGATTGCCGGTTTCTTCGTGTGCATGAATGGCACGGATATCAAATGTGTCGGCGAGCCTGGCCAAGACATCAACAACATCGCCAACCCGCACGGTAAGGGATTGACCAAGCGCACGGGCATCAGATGCCAGTTCATCAAGCGACGCGCGGATAAACTGCCAATGCCGTGCAGATGTGTCTGGCAGTCGCCAATAGTCGGGCTCGACGACATAAAGCAACGCAACAGGATATCCGGCAGCAATCGCCGCATTCAGCGCCGCATGATCATGCAGACGCAGGTCGCGCTTTAACCAGACAATTGTGATTGGTGTGCGCATCAGCACCACCCAACGACAACAGTTGCATCGGGTGTGGTGGACAGATTTAAAATGCGGAAACAAACCAGCGGCATGCAAACGGAACTCGCAATCACAAGAACATTGCTTCCATACGCTGCGTGACTTTGTCCGGATTGGTTTGGACCAGAAGCCATACCAGAAACACAAAAAGCCGGACTTGTGTCCGGCTTTAGCATTGGCAATCCCGATTGACGGGTGCCTATATGGTGCGAGCGTTATGCAATCGCGTCACGTGCTGCTTTACGAGCAACGTCTTTGATCTGCCACTGGGAAATCCCGACATCATCAAGATCGCGCTTATCAAGGCCGTAAAGTTCATTCGCGACCGAGCGTGCATAGGCCCAACGGCGAACAGCAACAAGAATACTGGACAGGAACATGTTGAACCTCCTTGGGTTACAATTTCGAATGCTGCCTTGGAGGTGACCTCCAACTGTCTGGCGCATTCACTGACTTGCTTCGCGTTGCAATATGTCGAAATTCCACTTGATCCTCAACCACCAAAAAATGCATATCATCTGTGCCGTTTATTCACAGATAAACACATATGAACAAACCATACCCGTCAATCCGTGGCTGATGCGGGCATTAAGTATGATGTTTTGAGTTGAATTACACCTGAACGCGCATAGTGCAGCGCAGCATTTTCGCTGAGTTTTCAGATCAAAACGCCCTGCCCCATGCCCTGCCTAGGCGTTCCCCTCTGCGACCTTGGCAAAAGGCAAAGCTGATTGAAGGGCGTGGACGGTAAGCGGCGCGGCAACGCCTTTGACCGCGAAGTCACCACAGCAAACCGTCGGCTCGGTGATGTGGCTTGCCAGAACATCTGACATCAACAAGGGTGTGCCGATCTGTTTGGTCAGGCTTTCCAGACGGGCCGTCCGGTTTACCGCCACCCCCATCACGGTGAAATCCAGTCGATGGGTGCCGCCAACATTGCCATAGACCACTTCGCCGTAATGAAGCCCGACGCCAAAGCGAAGAATCGGCAGCCCTTCTTTCAAACGGTTGCGGTTGACATTTTCCAGATCGGCCAAGGCGGCCTCGGCCGCACGCACCGCGTTTTCACAGACACTTTCAGCGGATTGATTGTTTTCCTGGGCAAAGACAATCAGCATCGCATCGCCGACGAAACGCAAAATCTCGCCACCGTGGGCGCGCACGGCACGTTCAACCGTTTCAAAATAGACGTTAAGACTGTCAAGCAGCTGCTCGACCGACAGGGTTTCGGTCATCACCGTAAAATCGCGCACGTCACTGAACCAAAGGGCTGCACGAATGGTTTCGCCGTCGCCGCGACGAATATGACCATGCATGACCCGCGCGCCGGTGCGTTCGCCCAAATAGGTATCAAGCAACGAATGTTCGATCCGTTTGGTCACATGCAGTTCAAGCACCCCGCCAACGTGATCCAGTAATCCTTCGAAACAGGCGATTTCTGGGTCATCGAAACCGTCGGGCTGGTCTGTCGCGATGGTCATCACGCACCAGCGGCCGCCACTGAACCGAATGCGGGTACAATAATAGTCGGTCAACCCCATGCCGATCAGTTCGCCGACAAGCGGGTGATGATCGGCCGGATTGACCCTGGCAAGGTGAATGCGCACCGGGCCCCCATGCAGGTTCACGTCTTCGACCGGACTTCCGATGTAAGAACCGCTTTCATGAATGCCATGGGTGGCTTCCCACAGACGGGCCCCGTGTTCGCGATCCCAAAGAAACGACCAGACGGCAACTTGTGGATGGAGTGCCTCCATCGAGCAGCGCATGCGTGCAATATGAAATCCTTGGGCGTTGATCCGTGTCATCAGTTGGTCAAGGAAGGCATTTGCATCCTCGATCAGGCGACCTTCTTTGGCGATCCAGTCGATAACAGGTGCGCTATTCCACATGGCCGTCCTCTATTCCCCTGTTATCGCATGATAATCACGACTAAATTCAATGCACTTATTCCGATGCGTCACAGCTTTAATGCCGACAAACGCCCTAATTGTTTTTGCTGCTCTGCAATATATTAGCGATGTATATTGCCAATTTTGTAACAAAGTGTTTCAGTTCGCAATCTGGAAACGCCCTGTTACAGTTTTGTGGATGCATTGTGCCCCTTCTCGCAGCATGTTGTCGCTGCAAATGGTTAAAAGCCAGGGAGGAAACCTAGATGTATCTGCGCAAAACCATCCTCGCCACTGGTGTGGCGTTTTCTGCACTCGCGACTGCTAACTTTGCTCATGCCGAGCCGACCGCTGAAGTTCTGCACTGGTGGACTTCGGGCGGCGAAGCAAAAGCTGTCGCATCCCTTAAAGAAGATTTCGAAGCCAATGGCGGCACCTGGGTTGATAGCCCGGTCGCTGGTGGTGCTGGCGATGCAGCCATGACCGTTCTGCGTTCGCGCGTTCTGTCGGGTGATGCACCGGCTGCTGTTCAGCTTAAAGGTCCGGCAATTCAGGAATGGGCTGAACAGGGTGCCCTTGCTGATCTCAATGACGTTGCCGCTGCTGAAGGTTGGGATGACGTTATCCCGGCTGCGATCCAGGACGTTATGAAATACGAAGGCGACTATGTTGCTGTTCCGGTAAACGTTCACCGCGTTGACTGGATCTGGGCAAACCCGACCCTTCTGGCAAAAGTTGGTGCCGATTCCGCACCGACCACCTGGGACGAGTTCAACGCCCTTGCTGACAAACTCCAGGCTGCTGGCATCACGCCGGTTGCCCATGGTGGTCAGCCGTGGCAGGACGCAACCGTCTTTGAAACCGTCGTTCTTGGCCTTGGCGGCCCGGAATTCTTCCAGAGCGCCCTGGTTGATCTCGACGAAGACGCCCTGAACTCCGACACCATGAAAGCGGTGTTTGACCAGATGCGCAAAATCCGTGGTTATGTCGATGCCGACTTCCCGGGTCGTGACTGGAACCTTGCAACTGCAATGGTCATGAATGGCGAAGCCGCCATGCAGATCATGGGTGACTGGGCAAAAGGCGAATTCCTTGCTGCTGGCAAAGTACCGGGCAAAGACTTCATCTGTGCCGCAACCCCGTCTGAAAACGGTTATCTGTTCAACGTTGACAGCTTTGCCATGTTCAACGTTTCGGGCGACGACAAGGTCGCAGGCCAAAAACTGCTTGCCGAACTGATTGTTGGCGAGAAGTTCCAGGAAACCTTCAACCTTCTCAAAGGTTCGATCCCGGCACGTTCAGGCGTTTCGCTTGATAAGTTCGACGATTGCGCCAAGAAGTCCGAAGCTGACCTCCAGGCCGCACAGGAAGCCGGTGGTTTCCTTCCGTCCATGGCACATGGCATGGCGCTTCGTGGCCACCTTGCAGGTGCGATCGTTGACGTCGTGACCGCACATTTCAACTCCGACATGTCGTCTGACGAAGCCGTCTCGCGTCTGGTCGAAGCTGTTGAACTGGCCAAAGACTAATCTCATCTGATCAGTACAATCTGAGATATGAGCAATTTGCAGGCCCCGGAATTTCCGGGGCCTGTTTCCCACTCATTTAACTTTTGAGGCAAAGGTTATGGGGGCTTCTCAAAGCACCGAAAGCAACCTGACGGCCAGCATCCAGCGTCATCTGTCCAAGATCGTTGTTGCACCGTCCTTTGCTGCGTCCCTGTTTTTTGTCTACGGGTTCATCCTGTGGACCGGCTATATGGCGTTTTCCAAGTCGCGCATGCTTCCCGTCTGGGATTGGGCAGGGCTTCGGCAATATGAACGTCTGTGGCAGATGGAACGCTGGCATGTTGCCATTGAAAACCTGCTGATCTTTGGCGGTCTGTTTATTGTGACCTGCCTGATCATCGGGTGCCTTCTGGCAGTTCTTCTTGATCAGCGTATTCGCGCCGAAGGTGCGCTTCGTACGATCTTCCTTTATCCGATGGCCCTGTCCTTCATCGTGACGGGTACTGTCTGGAAATGGCTTCTTAATCCGGGCCTTGGCCTTGAAAGCATGATGCATGACCTCGGCTGGACGAGCTTCAAGTTCGACTGGCTGGTCAATTCGGACATGGCGATCTACACGGTTGTGATCGCAGCAGTCTGGCAGGCATCGGGCTTTGTCATGGCAATGTTCCTTGCGGCATTGCGCGGCGTCGATCAGGACATCATTCGCGCAGCCTATATGGACGGTGCCAGCCTGCCCCGGATCTATTTCGGTATCATCATTCCGTCGATCCGCCCGGTTTTCCTGAGTGCGATCGTCGTTCTGGCTCACCTTGCCGTCAAAAGCTTTGACCTTGTCATTGCGCTTACCGGTGGTGGCCCGGGCTATTCATCCGATCTTCCGGCAACCTTCATGTACACGATGGCGTTCCAGCGTAACCAGCTTGGTGTTGGTGCCGCAAGTGCCATGATGATGCTGGCGACCGTTATGGCGATCATTGTGCCGTATCTGTATTCCGAACTGCGCGGAGGCAAGAAAAATGGCTGATATTCAGACCTATAGCCACGATGCAGGCTGGAAACATACCGTTCTGCGCGGGTTGCTGTATCTTATTCTGATCCTGTTTGCGGCCTATTACCTTTTCCCGTTGATCGTCATGATTTCGACCTCGTTGAAGTCGCTTGACGAAATTCGTGAAGGGTCGCTGATTTCGCTGCCGCGCGTGGTGACGTTTGATGCATGGAACTATGCATGGAACGAAGCCTGCGTTGGTGTCGAATGTACCGGGATCAAAATCTATTTCTGGAACTCGGTCAAAATGGCGATCCCCGCCGTTCTGATTTCGACCTTCCTTGGCGCGATCAACGGCTATGCGTTGACCAAGTGGCGGTTCAAGGGTGCGAACATCGTCTTTGCCCTGCTGCTGTTTGGTTGCTTCATTCCGTTCCAGGTCGTTCTGCTGCCGATGTCGCAGGTTCTTGGCAAGCTTGGTCTTGCCAGCTCGACCCCGGGCCTTGTTCTGGTCCACGTCGTTTACGGCCTGTGCTTTACCACCCTGTTCTTCCGGAACTACTACGTTTCGATCCCGGACGAACTGGTCAAGGCAGCCACCATTGACGGTGCCGGGTTCTTCACCATTTTCTGGCGCATTATTCTGCCGATCTCGACCCCGATTATCGTGGTTTCGGTCATCTGGCAGTTCACCCAGATCTGGAACGACTTCCTGTTCGGTGCCTCGTTCGCCTCTGGCGCAAACGCACCGATGACCGTCGCACTCAACAATATCGTCAACACCACAACCGGCGTGAAACAGTACAACGTTGATATGGCAGCAGCCCTGCTGACCGGCCTTCCGACGTTGCTGGTTTATGTTCTCGCCGGCAAATACTTCGTCCGCGGCCTGACCGCCGGCTCGGTGAAGGGATAAGCAAATGGCATCACTCACCCTCGATAAAGTTCGCAAGGCTTTTGGCCCTGTCGAAGTTCTCAAGGAAATCAATCTGGCGATTGACGATGGCGAGTTTCTCGTCCTTGTCGGTCCGTCCGGTTGCGGCAAATCGACCCTTCTGAACCTGATTGCAGGTCTGGAAACAGCCACCGACGGGGAAATCCGCATCGGGGATCGCGTTATCAACGACGTGCATCCCAAAGACCGTAACATCGCCATGGTGTTCCAGTCCTATGCGCTTTACCCGAACATGACGGTGCGCAAGAACATCACCTTTGGCCTCGAAATCCGTGGCGTTTCCAATCAGGAACGTGACAAGGCCGTTGCCGATGTTGCCAAGCTGCTTCAGATCGAAGCACTTCTGGATCGCAAACCGTCCCAGCTTTCGGGTGGTCAGCGTCAGCGTGTGGCCATGGGCCGCGCGCTTGTGCGTGATCCGGATATCTTCCTGTTTGACGAACCGCTTTCCAACCTTGATGCGAAACTGCGTGTCGACATGCGGACCGAGATCAAGAAGCTGCATCAGCGTCTTGGCTCGACCATCGTTTATGTCACCCACGATCAGATCGAAGCCATGACCCTGGCATCGCGCATCGCGGTGATGAAGGACGGTATCCTCCAGCAGTTCGATACGCCGCAGAACATCTATGAACGCCCGAACAACATGTTTGTGGCAGGCTTCATCGGATCGCCGTCGATGAACTTCATTGACGCGACCCTGACCGAAGACAATGGCAAGCTGGCCCTGACCATCCCGCGCGATGGCAACCCGATTGTCCTGCCGCTGTTTGAGGCGCCGGAAAGCTATCGTGGTTATATCGGCAAGGATGTCGTGTTCGGCATTCGCCCCGAAGCCCTGACCCACAAGCGTACCGGGTCGGACGAACCGGGCAGCCAGTATGTCAATTTTGACAGCAAGGTCGAAGTGATCGAACCGACCGGTGCCGACACGATGACCGTGATCGAAATCGCCGGTAAGGAAATCGTGGCGCGCGTCCGTCCGGACCGTCAGCCGAAACCGGGCGAGAGCATGACGTTCTCGGCCGACATGTCTCAGATCAGTCTGTTTGACCCGGATACCGAGTTGCGGATCTGATCTGATTGGCGGGTGGTTCTGGGGGCCACCCGCCATTCTTCTTTTTGGGCCCTGCTCTGCCCGATACTGTGCGACTTCGGCCTAAACCCTGCGCGGCAGGGACACGATCACTTCCAGACCTTTTCCCGGCAAATTGCGCAACTCGATGCGTCCGTCATGGGCATCAATCACGGTTTTCACGATTGACAGCCCAAGACCACTGCCCCCGGTGCTGCGCGCCCTAGATCCTTCGACACGATAAAACGGCAGGAACACCTTATCCTGATGTTCGACCGGGATACCGGGCCCTTCGTCACGAATGGTGACCAGCACGGTATCGGCCGTTGCTTCGAGGCTGACATTGGCGCGATGGCCGTATTTCAGGGCATTTTCAATCAGGTTGGTAAAGGCCCGCTTTAACGTGCCAGGACGGCAGGACAACCGGATGCTGCGTTTGCCCTCAAAGGAATGGGCATCATCATTGCCGCCGAACACCGTATGGACCGAACTGAACTGCAAGGGTTGTGGCCCGGCAAAACTCACCGGGCGGCCAAGATCAGCGTAATCGTCACAGATGGCCTCAAGCACGGAAATGAAGTCAACCGTGCGTTCTTCTTCCTTGGCGATCCAGTCACCAAGGAAATCAAGCGCGTCATTGAGAAGACTGTCCATTTCATCAAGATCACGCAAAACGGTTTCGCGCAGCTCATCATTTTCAATGAACTCGGCGCGTAGTCTTAACCGCGTGCTGGGTGTGCGCAAATCGTGCGAAATGGCGGCCAGCATCCGGGTGCGGTCCCCCAGCATCCTTGAAATACGTTCGCGCAAATCGTTATAGGCCGCGGCCATTGACCGGGCCTCGGTCGGTCCGCGTTCCTCGACCGGTGGGCCGCTGACATCATCGGCGTGATCAATGATCGCACGCGTCAGGCGCTTGAACGGCCCTGCCAACAAATCGGCAAGCCCGGCAAACACGACAAGAACCGCGGCCACCCCCATCAGGAACATCAGAAAAACCAGCGACGGCGATGAATAGTTCGCCCACAGTTCGTTATGGTGCACCAGAATGCGCTTGCCCGACGGCATCATGATTTCCACCTGCGCCTCAAGCCCCAGACGCGCGATTTCACGCGACAGTTCGGCAAAAAACAGGCTGGGATTTTCGGTGGCCTCGATGGTGGCGCGCTGTTCGGCACTCAAACGACCACGTTCGAAATGCACCTTGACCGAGGTCGGCCAACCGGTATTGGCCAGACGCACCGGCATGGCGATATGCTGTGCGGGCCTGGAAAACAACAACAAGGTCCCGACATCATCGGATGGCAGGATGCGCATTGTCATGCCATCGCGCGCAGCGATATCGATGATGTTTTCTTCAAATTCCGGGTTTTCGGCTATCCGTACCAGTTCGCGAATGGTAAAGCCCAGTGTATAGGCCCGGCCAATGCGTTCGTCCCGCTCGATCACGTAATAGGATGCCATGGCGCTAAGGACTGCAATGATCAGCCCGCCCAGCATCATAAGAAGAAAGATACGCCCGCCCAGCGTGCGCGGCTTGTAGCGGCGCATATAGTTGCTGAATTTTGCGAACATATCGGCCATGAGTCGGCCTAAATCGTTTGGGTGTCGGCGCAGAACTGATAGCCGATGCCGCGCACTGTCTTGATCAGTTTCGGGTTCTTGGCGTCTTTTTCGATCTTGCGGCGCAGGCGGCTGATCTGGATATCGATGCTGCGATCAAACGGTAGCGAGCTTTGCCCGCGCACAATATCGACAAGCTGTTCACGCGACAGCGCCCGCTTGTTGTTCTTGACCAGTGCCAACAGCAACGAAAACTCGCCCGTCGACAGATGCACGGCAACGTTATCGGCGTCGCGCAATTCACGTGACCCGATATCAAGCGTCCATTCGCCGAAAATGATCTTGTGCGCCGGGGCGACTTCGTTATCAGACGGCCCAACCGCACCCGTTTCAAAGCGCCGGAACACCGCACGGATGCGGGCCAGCAATTCACGCGGGTTAAACGGCTTGGTAAGGTAATCATCTGCACCAAGTTCAAGGCCAAGAATACGGTCGGTATCCTCGCCCACCGCAGTCAGCATGACAATCGGCACCTTGGAGGTCCGTCGAACGTCCCGGCACAGCGCAAAGCCGTCCTCGCCCGGCAACATGATATCAAGAATCACCAGATCGATTTTCCAGTCGCGCAGTGCACGATGCATTTCATTGCCGTCGGACACGGTGGTAATGCGAAAACCGTGTTGCAACAGGAACTTCTTCAAAAGCTTCTGGATTTCCTGGTCATCATCAACGACCAGAATATGTGGTTCACGTCGCGTCGTCAGTGTCCCGAACTCCCCTGATATTCATCGGCCATGTCCCCGACCGCGGCGGGAGTTTAGTCGATATCGTCACCGGTTTGAACCGTTTTCCATCTGGCGTTTAAAAAGGAAAAAGCCGGGCAATGCCCGGCTTCCCCATATCCAGTAATCAGGGCTGTAATCGGGTTACTTCAAGTCATAAACCTTGGTGCTACCAGATACTTCCGATGCCACCACCAGCATTGCGTTCCCGGTCGGGCTATCCTTGGCATCAACAAACTGCAGGCCTTCGGGGGCCAGTTCACCAGCAGTATCATTTTCCGGATTGCCAGAGAAACGACGATCACTGTGATAGGTGACGAATTGCGGGTTGGTCGGGTTGGTCAGATCATAGACCATAAAGCCCCCCTGACGTTCCAGCCCGATAAAGGCATAAGGCGTGCCGTTGACATAGCCACTTGCAATGCCTTCTGGCTCCGGGCCCTTGTCATCGGAGCGGTTGTCGCGGCTGTAGTTTTCAGTATCCGAGGAATTGAAAACGTTGGGATAGTTCGCCGCCAGGATCTGCTCAAACGCATCACCACTGTCAAAGACCATTTCACCGTCTGCATCCAGCACCGAGAACGACCGTGCGCCATAGCTATAGATGACATCGAAATCACCATCGCCATCAACGTCGCCCTGCGCGGTTGTGGTCTTCAAACGACCAAGATTTTCATCCTTTTGCAGGGTGCTTGCGGTTGGGAAGGCAACCGGATCAAGGGTCAGTTTGCCAACGCGGGTTTCCTCGCTGTAACCGTCATAGTCGCGTGAATCGCCTTCGTTGGCGATCAGGACCCATTCCTTGCCATCAATATTGATCGCATCGATGGTGTCAGGCATGAACATGCCCATCACCGGCCAAGTGCGGATATTGATCTTGCCGTCCTTGTCGCTGGCATCAAAGGCATGCACCGAATGATCCTTGAAGCCAAGACCGGCGACGTTTTTGACCGTTGCAGTTTCGATATCGATAATCGCAACCGCGTTGTTTTCCTGCAGCGACACATAGGCGGTTTTGCTGTCGTTGGAGACGGCGATATATTCCGGCTCTACATCCTGTGCGACGCTTGAGGTCCCCGGATTGGATGTCCGCATGCCATGGGGCAGCTTGCCATCATTCAGGAACTTGAAATCGACCGTGCGGACGTCATCATTGGACAAGTTTTCTGCACCACCGGCCATGGCAATGATCGAAACACTACCTTCCGGATCATTGGTGAATGCGTCATTCGGCTCACCCTCGTTCGCGACCAGAACATATTTCCCATCCGGGGAAAACTTGATCATGTCGGGCAGCGCGCCAACGGTGACCGCTGAAATGAACCCGCCATCGGTATCAAAGAAAACGGCCTGACCCGGTGCCTGCTTATCGCTGTTTTCCACGGCTACGGCGACAACGCCATTTTTGATGGCAACACTGTTGGCACCTTTGCCCCAGGTGGAAAGATCAATCGCGGCGATCTTGGTCAGTTCGGACGGATCGGACATATCAAGAATATCGACCACTTTGTCCGCGCCATTGACGACAAAGATGCGCTTTGTCACCGGATCAAATGCCGGGATTTCCGCCGCACTTTCATCCAGCATCCCGGTACGATATTCGCCCATCGGCACAATCGTGATCGGATGCGCACCCGCATTGATGACGTCCCCCGCCATCTTGGTTTGGTTGGGTGCCGTGCCTGCACAGGCTGTCAGAAGCAACGAAACAGCGGCTGTCGCCATCAATGAAGAACGCATGTTTTCCCCTTGGAATAACCGTAAACAAAGCAGGCAGACTGCGTGTTTGTTGTAACGGTTTCATGACCCGGTCGTGACAGTTTCATAAATTTCTTATCGGTTGGACTGCTCCAATTCCGGTCTGGTTTCGTATCGAAACCATAACTCGAAACAATCCGTCGGGATTTGCCCCGCGACCCAGACAGGAGCCACACATGCCACGGATGTCAAACGTGAATATTGCGATCATTGGTGCCGGAATGGCGGGCCTAAAGGCTGCCAGCACGCTGCACCGCATCGGCATGAATGTAACGGTGTTTGAAAAAAGCCGCGGTCTTGGCGGGCGTCTGGCGTCACGGCGCACCGACTTTGGTCATTTCAATCATGGTGCACAATATGTGACGGCGCGTGATCCCGGATTTAATGCGTTTTTGCAAGAGGCAACCGAGTTCAACGCGGCCCAAAACTGGTCGCCCAACCTGCATCGCGGAACGCCCGCCCCGGCGCAATCAGGTGCGGCACTTTCACCGATCGCGCGCCATGTCGGCAACCTTGCCGAAGAGCCCTGGTATCAGGGCGCGCCGCAGATGAACAAACTGATCCGCCCACTGGTCGATACCTTCCCGATCCAGAAACAACATCGCATTGTCGGCATCGAGCCATCCGGCCCGCGCAGTTTTATGCTTCATGATGATCTGGACGGCACATATGGCCCGTTTGATGGCGTGATCGTCACCGCCCCTGCCCCGCAGACCGCCGATCTTTTGCGGCCCCTTGCCCCGCGTTATGCCCCGATTGAAGAGGTTGTCATGGCACCGTGCTGGGCAGTGATGGCGGCCTTTGAAAGCCCGCTTCCGACCGGCTTTGACGCGATGCTGTATCCGAGCCCCGAAATCAGCTGGGCCGCGCGCAGCAGCCAGAACGATGACATGTTCCACCGTCGCACACCCGATCCGTGGGTCCTGCACGCCAGCCCGGAATGGTCACGTCAGCACCTTGAAGAAGACAAGGACCGCGTGATTGAAAAGCTGCTGGCCGCCCTTCGTGATGTCAGTGGTGTGAAACTGCCGGAACTTCATTCGGTGCAGGCCCATCGTTGGCGTTATGCGCGGACTGAATTGCCACTTAGCAAAAGTCACCTTAACGGCATGAACGGCCGGGTGATTGCCGCAGGCGACTGGTGCCTTGGCGCACGGGTCGAGGCGGCTTGGCGCAGTGGCCGGTCCGCTGCACATGCCATGGTCGAAGCCCTGATCGGATAATCGGTAAACGTGATCCGAACACAGTATCATGCCGCAAAATGCCAATGGACATCGTCACAGCAAATCAGACCTGCCGCAGAAAACCTGCGTGACATGCGCACGTCCGTTTAACTGGCGGCGCAAATGGAAGGATTGCTGGGAGGAGGTTCAATATTGCTCTGACCGGTGCCGACGCCAGCGAAAGCAGCCTGCAAAAACCGAGATGCAGGACCAGTTATCATGATGTTTGACCGAAAAGACGAAGATCAGCCAACCTATGCCATCTTGCGCCAGCGCGTGATTGATCTGGCAACAGAGCGCGGGCCGGACAAAACGATCTGCCCGTCAGAGGTTGCCAAAACCTTTGGCTCCTACTGGCGGGAATTGATGCCACGCGTGCATCAGGTGGCAGAGCAACTGTGTGCGGAGCGCAAACTGACATTTGAAAAGGGCGGCATCAGCCATGACCAAAACCGCCCTTCGGGTCATTATCGATTGCGCATCGTCGCCGATGATCAGGATGACTAATCCAGCTTATGCGCCACGCAAGGCATGCAGGCGCTTGATCAGACCGGCGGTCGATGCATCACGCGTACCGGCATCTTCCTTGCCCTCGACCATCGGAAGCAGTTCCTTGGCAAGCTGCTTGCCAAGCTCAACGCCCCACTGGTCATAGGAATTGACGTTCCAGATGATGCCCTGAACAAAGATTTTGTGTTCATACATCGCGACCAGTCGGCCAAGGGTGAACGGATCAAGCTGCTTATAGAGGATCATGGTGCTGGGCTTGTTGCCATCAAACACCTTTTGCGGTGCCAGCACATCAATCTCGGCTGGTGACAGGTCACTGCCAGAAAGCTCTTCACGGACTTCGTCCTCGGTCTTGCCGCGCATCAATGCCTCGGCCTGTGCCAAGCAGTTCGACACCAGCTTGTCATGATGGTTGGCCAACGGATGCAGCGCATTGGCCGCCACGATGAAATCAACCGGGATCAGCTCGGTGCCCTGATGGATCAGCTGATAGAAGGCGTGCTGGCCGTTTGTGCCCGGCTCACCCCAGATGATCGGGCCAGTTTCATAGGCAATCGGTTTGCCATCACGGGTCACCGACTTGCCGTTGCTTTCCATATCGGCCTGCTGCAGATAGGCCGGCAGGCGCGACAGGTGCTGATCATAAGGCAGGATAGCCTGACTGGATGCGCCCAGCACATTGCGATACCAAACGCCGATCAAGCCAAGGATCATTGGGATGTTGGTTTCAATTGGGGCTGTTTTGAAATGGTTGTCCATCGACTGCGCACCGCGCAGCAATTCTTCGAACTTGTCATACCCGACGGCCAGAATGATCGGCAGACCGATTGCCGACCACAGGCTATAGCGCCCACCAACCCAGTCCCAGAAACCAAATGCATTGTCGGTATCAATGCCAAATGCCGCGACCTTATCAAGCGCGGTTGAAACCGCAACGAAATGCTTGGCAACAGCGGCTTCGTCTTTCAGCATCCCGACAAGCCAATCACGCGCCGAATAGGCGTTGGTTAGCGTCTCGTCAGTGGTGAAGGTCTTGGACGCGATGATGAAAAGCGTCGTTTCCGCATCAAGGAATTTCAGCGTATCGACAATATGCGCGCCATCAACGTTCGACACAAAATGGCAGCGAATGCCATCGATGTGATATGGACGCAGCGCCTCGTTGACCATGACCGGGCCAAGGTCGGAGCCACCAATACCGATATTGACGACATCGGTGATTTTCTTGCCGGTGTGGCCTTTCCATTCACCGGAATGCACGCGTGCCGCAAAATCCTTCAGACGACCAAGCACTTCCTTGACCGCCGGCATGACGTCTTCGCCGTCAACTTCGACCGGGTCACCATCAAGATTGCGCAGCGCCGTATGCAGGACTGCGCGGTTTTCGGTGACATTGATCCGGTCACCTGCAAACATCCGGTCGCGCCAGCCTTCAACGTTGGCCGCCTTGGCAAGCTCAACCAGGGCCGCCATCAGATCGTCGGTGATCAGGTTTTTGGAATAATCAACAAACAGGTCATCGAGGGCCGCACTGTATCGTTCAAAGCGCGCGGGATCGTTGGCAAAAGCCTGACGCAGATTGAGCTTTTCGGAAACTTCCGCGCCCAGTTGATCGAGTTTATCCCAGCTTGCGGTCATTTTATCAGCAGACATACCACCCTCGGCCCATTCAAATTCATTCATAACAATACGGTGCTATTGCCAACAGGCTAACACGCGTTTCAAACCATGTGTGGGACAGTTTGCAGCACGCGGCGGCAAGATTATGGCCGCCGCGTGATTTTTCATTTACGCCTGTGATCTTATCGGTTCGAAAGAAACTCTTCGACTTCTTTTTCCGTCGGCAATGCGTTGATGGCACCACGTTTGGTTGCCGTGATCGCACCGACCGCATTGGCAAAGCGGCACGCGGCTGCAAGCTTGTCTTCGGACCCCAGAAGTTCCGGATCCTTCAAAAGGCGCGACAGGAAGCCTGCCGTGCAGCCGTCCCCTGCCCCGGTCGCATCAACCGCAGTGATTTCAAAGGACGGTACAAAACCATCAAAGGCCGGCGTAATGTAGCGCGATCCCTTGGGACCATATGTCACAATCATCGCGCGCCATTGATCACACCACAGATCCTTGATGCCTTCTTCAAGGTCATCCTTGCCGGAAACAAAGGTGATTTCCTCGTCCGACATCTTGACGACATCGGCCTGACTGATCGCAAGGCGCAGGATTTCACGTGCCTTTTCCGCACTCGGCCAAAGCGGCAGGCGCAGGTTCGGATCACACGAAATGATCGCCCCGTTTTCACGTGCGATCTTGATCGCCTCAAGCGTTGCCGCGCGCGGGTCGTCATCGATCATGCAAAGCGTTCCGTAGTGGAACAGATCGGTGGATTTCAGCATGTCCTGATCAAGATCAGCAATGCTGAGCAACATGTCGGCTGACGGGCTGCGATAGAATGAAAATTCGCGTTCCCCATCGGCACGCAGGGAGACGAATGCAAGCCCGGTCAGGGCTTCCTTGGTCAGAACAATGCCCGATGTATCGACATTGTCGGCCTTAAGGGTATCGACCAGAAAATGGCCAAAGGCATCATCGCCGAGTTTACCGATAAAACCGGTTTCAATACCCAGACGCTGCAAACCCACAGCCGCATTTCCCGGTGCGCCCCCGGCCGCCTTGGCAAAGGCCGGCGCATCGGCAAGGCCGGTTCCGGTCACGGTCGGAACAAAATCAATCAGCAGTTCCCCAAGACAAACAGCTTTGGCTGTCATGACGTTTCTCCGTTCGAATTGTCCGCAAATTCGGCGGATCAATAGTATGTGGTCTGTGGGACCCACCGCCTTTTAAATCGATTCAACGCGTCACACAAATGCTAATCGAACGCGGCGTCGCATTCGCCAGCATTTCGGCTTTTCACATTCTTGCGCAAAAGGCTTGGCCCAAAAAGATTAGGACTTCAGTGCGAAAATCGCCCCGGATATAAAATCGCGAAATCAAAACCAAACCACACTAGCAGACAACAGGGCATTTTCATGAGCACACTCGTCGCACGCAATCTGATGCAAAGTTTTGATCAAATTACCGACTATTGGTCGCCGAAGATCATTGGCGAGGTGAATGACCAATATCTCAAAATTGCAAAAGTAAAAGGCGAACTGGTCTGGCATGCCCATGACGAGGAAGACGAGCTGTTCCATATCGTCAAGGGGAGCCTGATCATCGAGTTCGAAGACCACAAGGTCGAACTGAGCGAAGGCGAATTCCTGACCATCCCCAAAGGGGTCATGCATAACCCGATTGCCAAGGAAGAGTGTTGGGTCCTGCTGATCGAAAGCAAATCGACCAAACACACCGGCAATGTTGTTACTGAAAAAACCAAAACCCTATCGCAGCAGCTGTAACGTCCACGAAGTTGCTGCGACACAGTGCCTGTGGCGGGCGAATTACGTCCTCTGCAGGCCTTTGCCAAAGCCGACTTCGCGTTGGCGTTCCAGTTCGGTCATCCAGCGTTCAAACATCGCATCACGCTCAAGCTGAATGGCGTAGTGGCGATGAAGGGCCGCAGTCAGGCGCCCCTCGCGCCCGAGAAGTTCATCGGCAAAGGCGATCATGACCGAGTTCGGCCAGGCAATCGGGCGCATTTCGCGGATGGTGGTGAAGATGCTGTCTTCATCGCGGTCCGGTTCGCACTGTGCCATCAGGGTGATCATGGCGGCGGTCGAACGCGACACGCCCATGTGACAATGCACCAGCAAATGGCCATCGCGGCGATCCGCACGGCTTCCGATAAGTGTTTCGCCATAAGCCAGGATGGCTTCGACATCGGCCTTGGTCGGGGCCGGACGGCCTTCCTTGTCCTCGATCACGTCATGGAAACGTAAAATAGTGCGTTCATGCGGGTCAAAGTTGGCAAAAATGGTCGGGTCTTCACGTTCGGGATCAAGGACCGACAGGACGTGTGTCACACCATGGCTGCGATGGGTCGGCAGTTCGTCTATGCCGCAGATGGTCAGGCGCGAAATAGCAATTGGTTTCATTTCCGTATCTCTTGTCTTCTTTTGTTTTTCTGGGTGCTATCAGATCACAGGAAAATGAAAAAACAAGGGCCGGTATCATGAAATAATACCGGCCCCCTGAAATTTTGATCTGAAACGTCAGATTACTTTGCGCGGTTAACCGCATGAATGTTCAGCATTTCCCACGCCATGGTCGCACCGGCAAGCGATGTGATGTCCGAAACATCATAAGGCGGGGAAACTTCGACCACGTCACTGCCAATCAGGTTCACATGCCCCGCAAGACCACGCAGGATCGACACCGCCTGATGGCTGGTCAAACCGCCCAGCACCGGCGTACCCGTCCCCGGTGCATAGCACGGATCAAGCCCATCAATGTCAAAGGTGATATAGGCCGGGTTGTCGCCAACCGTGGCCTTGATCTTTTCAACAATGGCATCAATCGACATCGACTGAACATCCGGGCCATAAAGGATATTGAACCCGTGGGTCGATTCATTGTGGGTGCGAATGCCGACCTGAATGGATTTCGACGGATTGACGATGCCCTTTTTGGCCGCGTGCCAGAACATGGTGCCGTGATCAATCCGATCGCCGTCATCTTCCCAGGTGTCGGAATGGGCATCGAACTGGATCAGTGAAATGCCATCGCCGTACTTTTCGGCATGTGCCTTCAGGATTGGATAGGTGATGAAGTGATCGCCACCGATGGTGAGCATCTTGGCACCGGACTGCACGATATCGCGTGCGTGATCTTCGATCATTTCCGGAAGCTTTTCCGGATGGCCCGGATCAATGACCATGTCGCCATAATCAATCACTGCCATCTCGGCAAAGATGTCACGGCCGGACGGGAAATGCGGCGCCCATGCAAGGTTGGTCGATGCACGACGCACGCCCTGCGGGCCGAGACGTGTGCCCGGTCGGCTTGATGTTGCAAGATCATAGGGGATGCCGGTGACAGCAACATCAATCCCATTGAGGTCGCGCGAATATCGGCGGCGCATGAAGGACAGCGCACCGGAATACATCGGCTCGCTGGTGTTCTGATGCACAGATTTTGCCGTAAAGGCGTTATCACCGCCCTTGGTGTCAATGACCCCGGTGCTGCTCATGTTTAAACCCTTCTCACTTCCCGTATCAAACCCGGACCGTCTGCCTGCCAGCGGTCGACGGAGTTCTTACGCGTCGCCCAGTGCAATCCAGGTCGACTTGATTTCACAATACTTGTCCAGCGCATGCAGAGAACGGTCGCGACCGGTGCCGGACTGTTTGTAACCACCAAACGGCATGGTGATTGATCCACCGTCCCAGCAATTGACCCAGACAAGACCCGAACGCAGTTTCTTTGCGGTCATGTGTGCCTTGTTGATGTCGCGCGTCCAGACTGCTGCTGCCAGACCATATGGCGTATCATTTGCGGTCTGAACAGCCTCTTTCCAGTCCTTGACCGAAATAACCGACAGAACCGGGCCGAAGATTTCTTCCTTGGCAATCGTCATGTCGTTTTTGATGCCGTCAAACACGGTCGGTTCGACATAATACCCACCAGATTCGGTGCGAACCCGTTTGCCACCGGTGCGAAGGACGCCACCCTCGCTGGAGCCTTTTTCGATATAGCCCAGAACGCGGTTCATCTGGCTTTCATCGACAATCGCGCCCATCTGGCTTTTCGGATCAAGCGGATCGCCCGGCTGCATTTTCGCACCCGCGGCGACCACTTTTTCGATGAACTCGTCCTTGATGCTTTCTTCGACAATCAGGCGCGAACCAGCTGTGCAGACCTCGCCCTGATTATAGAAGATACCGCCCGCCGCCGCCGCGGCAGCCGCATCCATATCCGGGCAATCGGCGAGAACGATGTTCGGGCTTTTGCCACCGCATTCGAGCCAGACACGTTTCATGTTCGACTGACCGGAATACTGCAAGAACAGCTTGCCGACTTCGCCCGACCCGGTAAAGGTCACGCAATCAACATCTTCATGCAGGCCAAGCGCCTTGCCCGCCGTTGGGCCAAAGCCCGGCACAACGTTCAGAACGCCTTCAGGAATACCGGCCTCAACCGCGATTTCGGCAACACGAAGGGCGGTCAGTGGTGACTGCTCGGCTGGTTTGAGGATGATCGAGTTCCCCATCGCCAAGGCCGGGCCAAGCTTCCAGACTGCCATCATCAGCGGGAAGTTCCACGGCACAACGGCGGCAACCACGCCCAGCGGTTCACGGGTGATCATGCCGATTTCATTGGTGCCCGACGGGGAGATTTCGTCATAGATCTTGTCAATCGCCTCGGCATACCAGCGGATGCATTTATAGGACAAAGGAATGTCATCGCGCGCAGCAAGCGTGATCGGCTTGCCCATATCAAGGCTTTCGAGAAGTGCCAGTTCGGCGGCGTTCTTTTCAAGCAGATCGGCGAAATGCAGCATGATCGCCTTGCGTTTGGCGGGGGCGGCTTCGGACCAGCTGCCTTTTTCAAACACCGCACGCGCCGATGCCACCGCACGATTGACGTCTTCGACATCGCATTCGGCAACCTTGGTCAGCACCGACCCGTCACGCGGGCTGATGCAATCAAATGTCTTGCCGGATGCCGCATCGACATAGGCACCGTTGATGAACGCCTTGTTGCGAATATCAAGGGCGGCGGCCTGCGCGGTCAGCTGTTCAAAATTCATCGGATTGGTCATCGCAAGTCTCCTGACGGATGGCGCGTTTGGATTTTTAAAAGGTGATCGTGGCACTTGGCACCTTGATGGGCACTCTGGCAGCACGATCTGTCATCAATATGACGGTGGCGTCGCCGCACTGACGACTTCACATTCCCCGTCACCCACATTTCGAAAACGATGTGGAATTTCTGCATTGAAGTAATAGGCATCACCGGGGCCAAGCACCTTGACCCGTTCACCCACCGTGACTTCAAGCTTGCCACGCACGACAACACCGGCTTCCTCGCCCTTCTGGACAATCAGGTTGTTACCGGTATCCCCGCCCGCAGGGTATGTTT
This sequence comes from Thalassospira sp. ER-Se-21-Dark, assembly GCF_017922435.1. Lineage (NCBI taxonomy): Bacteria > Pseudomonadati > Pseudomonadota > Alphaproteobacteria > Rhodospirillales > Thalassospiraceae > Thalassospira > Thalassospira sp. ER-Se-21-Dark. The sequence continues at coordinate 976,117 of NZ_VDEZ01000002.1, forward strand.
CATGCAGCACGCGCAGATTACGATCCTTGCGCGATGCCCCGACAAGACGCATCGACATCGTCCCGTCAGACAGTTCGACGAGGTCTTCTTTCCTGAAAAAGATTTCTTCACCGGTATCAAGATCAATGGTGAAGAAATCAATCAGGCTCATGGGAATGCCGGCCAGAACCTTGGCCAGGCTATCAACAGACGGGCTGACCCGGTTCTGTTCAATCGTCGAGATCGTGCTGTTGGTCACACCGGCCCGGCGGGCCAGTTCACGCTGCGACAGCCCGTACATGCTGCGCACCGCCTTCAGACGATCCCCTACCTTTTGCGACATTCCCGTCTTTTCCCTGTCAAACTTTATTGTTGTTTTGTCTGGTTATACCGCGTCGAGATACCAGCGATATTCAAGCTGGGTGACCTCGGCAAAGAACTCGTCATATTCGGCACGACGGCAGATATCGAACACCTCGACAAAACGCTCACCAAGGTATTCCTTGACGATGTCACCTTCGACAAAGCGATCGAGGGCCGAAATCATGCTGCGCGGAACAATACGTCCGCCATGCTGTTCATAGCCGTTGCCAACAGTCGGCTCGCCTGGATCAAGTTTGTTCTTCATGCCGTGATGCATGCCAGCTAAAACACACGCCAACACCAGATACGGGTTGGCATCGGCCCCCGACACGCGGTGTTCAACACGGGCGGCCTTCGGGCTGCCAGCGGGAATACGAAGGGCGACGGTACGGTTATTCAAACCCCAGTTCGGAGACATCGGCGCATAGGCCTTGTTCTGGAACCGGCGGAAGGAATTCGGGTTGGGTGCAAAGATCGCCATGCTTTCAAACATGCTTTCCTGCAGGCCACCAATCGCAAAGCGCAGATTGTCCGACACTTCCTCGTCACCCACCGGCGACAGAACGTTATTGTCATCCTTGTCGCGCAGCGACACATGAACATGCAGGCCATTGCCCGCCTGATCGGAATACGGTTTTGCCATGAAGGTCGCAGTAACCCCGTGATCCCATGCAATGCCCTTAACCACGCGTTTAAGCTGCATGGCATGATCTGCTGCCATCATCGGATCGGTCACGTGACCAAGATTGATTTCAAACTGCCCCGGGCCTGCTTCGGCAACGATGGTGTCGGCCGGGATGCCCTGACGGTTCAGTTCGGCAACCGCATCATGCAGGACTTTTTCAAAATCCTCGATCTGTTGCAGGCCATAAACCTGCACACCATCAGACGCAATACCACCGCCAAGCGGTTGCGGCGGCAGCGGTGCGGCGGTTTCCTGGTTCTGATCGGCAAGATAGAATTCAAGTTCAAGTGCTACGGTCGGATAAAAACCATCGGCCGCCATGCGATCAACGACGCCCTGCAACACATTGCGCGGATCAGCAAAGAACTTGGTGCCGTCAAGGTTATACAGGCTCATCATCACCTGTGCGAGCGGCAGTTCACCATAAGGCACGCGGCAAAGGGTCCCCGGGATCGGTTTTGCCAGATTGTCCTGATCACCGCTCGACCAAAGAAGGCCCGTGCCTTCGGGGTTGTCACCCGTGATATCAACCAGACACATCGAGCCCGGCAGCGTTACACCTTCGCTAAAGCTTTTAAGGAATTTCTGTTTGCTGATTCGCTTGCCGCGAAACACGCCGTTAATGTCGGGAATGAGCAACTCAACAAGTTCGACATCCGGATTTTCTTCAAAGAATCGTTGGGCTTCCGCCCTACTGTCTTCGACGAACGACTTGTTCATCGTCATATACTCCCAGAAAAGGCCTATTCTTAAGGCCCAAACGCATCCACCCACATCCGGGAGACCGGATCGGTCAAGTGAATGAGTTTAGACCCTATACTGTAACGCATCGTGCCGCGCCGGATAGCCCCGGTCAAGCCCCTTCGTTCGATATATCGTGCAAATCATGCAATGCACAATTTTCTGGCGTGACAGAATGATTAAGCAGCACAGACCACTCACATCGACCGCCAGGTAACAAAAACTGACCTTGAATTCCTCAAAAAGATTGTCGAAAAATCCTCTTGCAAAGGTGTTCGAAAAAACGAACACTAAGGTCAGATGTTCAACATATCGCACGAAAGCAGAGCAGCCCCGCTGTCAGGAGACGTTATGAATAATTTCGACAAAACCGCCTATTGGCAGGATATTGATCAGGCTCACCACATTCACCCGTTCACCGATACGGCGGACCTGAACAATCGTGGCACCCGGGTTATCACACGTGCCGAAGGCGTCTTTATCGAAGATTCCAACGGCAAACGCTATCTTGATGGCATGGCGGGCCTGTGGTGTGTCAATGTCGGCTACGGTCGCAAGGAACTTGCCGAAGCCGCCTACAAGCAGATGCTTGAACTGCCCTATTACAACAACTTCTTCCAGTGCGCGAACACCCCGGCGATCGAGCTTTCCAAAGTTCTTGCCGAAATCACGCCAGAAGGCCTGAACCACGTTTTCTATGCCAACTCCGGCTCGGAAGCGAATGACACAGTTGTCCGCATGGTGCACCAGTACTGGAACCTTAAGGGCAAACCGGAACGTACCACCATCATCAGCCGCAAGAACGCCTATCACGGCTCCACCGTTGCCGGTGCGTCGCTTGGCGGGATGTCGGGCATGCATTCGCAGGGCGGTGCGCTGGTGCGCGATATCGTTCATATCGATCAGCCATACTGGTACGGCGAAGGCGGCGATCACACCCCCGAGGAATTCGGCCTGATTGCAGCCCGCAAGCTTGAAGAAAAGATCAAGGAACTTGGTGCAGACCGCGTTGGCGCCTTTATCGGTGAACCGATCCAGGGTGCTGGTGGCGTGATCATTCCGCCGTCAACCTATTGGCCGGAAATTCAGCGTATCTGCAAAAAATACGACATCCTTCTGATCGCTGACGAAGTCATTTGCGGCTTTGGCCGGACCGGCGAATGGTTTGGCTCGGACACGTTTGGTATCAAGCCGGACCTGATGCCGATGGCCAAGGGCATGTCTTCGGGCTATTTGCCGATCTCGGCCGTCATGGTTGGTGATCGCGTTGCCGATGTTCTGATCAATGAATGCGGTGAATTCACCCACGGCTTTACCTATTCCGGTCATCCGGCATGTGCGGCTGTGGCGCTTGAAAACATTCGTATTCTGCGCGAAGAAAAGATGGTCGAACGCGTCAAGGACGATATCGGCCCGTATTTCGCCAAGGCACTGAAAACCCTTGAAGACCACCCGCTGGTCGGTGTGGTTGAAACCGTTGGTCTGATTGCTGGCATGCCGCTGGTGGATGACAAGAAAACCCGTAAGATGTTCGACAAGCCGGGCACCGTTGGCACCATGTGCCGCGATGCCTGCGTTGCAAATGGCGTGATCATGCGTGCCTGCGGTGATCGCATGGTTCTGTCGCCGCCACTTTGCATCACCAAGGAAGAAATTGACGAGCTGGTCAAACGGGCGCGCGCCGCCTTTGACGAGACCGCAAAGAAACTTGGCAAAATGTAATCAAACCCTGATTACAAAGACTTACCCAAATACCCGGCATGAGTTATCATTGCCGGGTATTTTGATTACAGAGACAACAACACCGCCTGCCCCACAGGCACGCACATCCCAACGCCCCTCACCCAAGCCAAGCCCCAAAAGAGCCCACCATGCTAAAACGTATCTATCAACCCGCCGCCTATCGCACCGATACCCTGCCAGACAGCTATTGGGTCGAAAGTGCATCGCCACTTCCTGCCTGTGAAACCCTGCCCAAAGAAGGCCAGCTTAAAACCGATATCGCCATCATCGGTGGCGGTTATTGCGGCCTGTCGACGGCCCTCGAACTGGCAAAGAACGGGGCGAATGTTTCGGTGTTTGATGCCGGTCGGTCCGGTTGGGGCGCGTCGGGGCGCAATGGCGGTTTTTGCTGCATGGGTGGCAGTGGCAAGGGATTTGGCCAACTGGCGAAGAGTTTTGGCGAAGACGCGGTCAAACAGTTCGCCCGCCATCAACGCGATGCCATTGATCTGGTGGATCAACGCCTGAATGACTGGGACATTGATGCGGATCGTCATTCTGACGGCGAAGTGGTGCTGGCGCACAAACCCAACCGGGTCGCCGAACTGGCCCACGAAGCACAGGAACTATCCCATTTCACAACCATCCCGACAGAACTGCTAAGCCGCGACGCATTGAAGGAACGCGGACTTTGCGCGGCGGAAACATACGGCGGTTTGCATGTTCAGGCCGGTTTTGGCATCAACCCGATGAAGTATCTTTCGGGCTTGCATGAACAATGCGTTCGTGCGGGTGTTCGGATATTCGAACAGGCAACCATCGAACGGTTTGAGGAAGATGGCGATACCTATCGCCTTTATGCCGGTAACATCCAGATTACTGCCACCAAGATCGTCATCGCCACCAACGGATATAGTGCGGAAAACCTGCCCGACTGGATTGGCGGGCGCTTGATGCCGGTCTTTTCGGGCATTCTGATTACACGTCCGCTCCGCCCCGATGAGCTGGAAAATCAAGGCTGGACCAGCGACCTGATGGCTTTTGATAGCCGCATCCTGCTGCATTATTTCCGCAAGCTGCCTGATAATCGTTTTCTGTTTGGTGGACGCGGCGGGATTACCGCAACGCCCAAGGCCTTTGCTGCTGGCAAACAGGATCTGCTCGATAATTTCAAACGCATGTTCCCGGCCTGGCAGGATGTTGCCTTTACCCATCACTGGAACGGGCTTGCCTGCCTGTCGCAAAGCTGGCGACCTTATATCGGGCGGGTTCCGGGTCATCACGATGTCTGGACCGCCCTTGCCTGGCACGGCAACGGGGTGGCGATGGCAAGTCTGGGTGGCAAGCTTTTGGCAGAACGGATGCTGGGCATCTGCGATGAAGAGGATCTGGGTGCCGTGTTGACGACCCCGATGGATAAATTCCCGATGGCGTCATTCCGGCGTGTGGCGCGTTCTATCGGCTATCGCTATTACGGCCTACATGATCGGTTTGCCTGACCGATAATGCCATAACAGGTGATCTGTTTGCGTTCGGACACAAAGTGACATATGTCATGTCCGAAAATCGCTTCGTCGTTTAAAGCGGTTCCAGTTAATGCGCAAAACAGGCCCCTTACCATGTCCGAAAAACAGCCAACCCTTGCCGAAATCAAGGAACGTCGCGAAATTGCCACGCGGCGTATCAAGGAAGATACCGGCATTGATACGGACATGATCAAGAACATCGTGCATGGCTTCTACGCCAAGGTGCGCGATGACGAGCTGCTGGGTCCTGTATTTGATGAAAAGGTCGATAACTGGGACCATCACCTTGATCGCATGGTGATGTTCTGGTCCTCGGTCGCGCTTGCGACAGGCAACTATGACGGGCGCCCGATGCAAAAGCACTTGCCGCTCAAGATCACCCGCCATCACTTTGACCGCTGGCTGCAACTCTTTGCCCAGACGCTGTCGGAGTATTGTGAAGAACCCGCCGCCAGACATTTCATGGAACGGGCCCTTCGCATCGCTTCAAGCTTTGAAGTCGGTATTGCCGCCCACAATGGCGTGATCCTGTCCAAGGGCGAACGCTATGACCCGGTATCAAGTTGGGAACCAAACTGATCCTGAAACGTTAGGCAATCAGACACACATAACCACGCACCCCGCAAAACCGCGGGTTTGCTTTTTGTCGGCTAAGTTGACAAATTTAAATGATTGCGATTTCATGTGGTTATGAAGAATGCAGGAAGAGTAGAAAAAAATAGCTCTGTTCGTATCGTCCAATGGACGCGCCGAAACGCGGCATCCGGCATTCTGACAATTGGATACATCTGGCCTGGAACACCCACCCTCAAAGGGTCGGGTGTGGTTCGGTGCGTTACCGCACCTGAACTGCCCGGTTCACCGATGGTCTTTAAGTCCGATTGCAAAGTAGATTTACGAAGCGGCCTGAGACGACGAAACGGAGAGCCTGGACATGTGGTCGGTGATCACTCTTATTGTCATTTTACTGGTGGGCGCCATCGCCTACACCATCTATGGCCAACGCCATCACCTCGCCCCCAGCAAGGGCAAAAAGATCAATCTCGCAGAGCGGCCCAATAGCGCGCTTCTGATCGTTGACGTCCAGGAAGATTTTACCAGTTCGGACGGCAAACATGCCTATCCGGCCGACATGGTCGATAAACTGATCACTGCAATCAACAAACTGGTTGAAGCCGCAAACGCCAATGGAACGCCGGTGATCTCGATCCGCCAGACATTCCGCGGTTGGTACATCAACTTTCTCGTAAAGCTCCTGAATGAAGGTCGTGGCAGCCCCAAATCGAAAGGCCTTGATCTTGATGAACGGATCAACGGCGATATCGACCATGATATCGTCAAGGCGCGCGCGGATGGCTTCAGCGAGCCAGAGCTTGATCGCGTGCTTGATCGCCAGAAAGTCGGCAAACTGATTATCGTGGGTCTGGACGGCGATTTTTGCGTCAAGGCAACCATGCAGGCTGCCCTGAACCGCGGGTATGACGTCTCGTTCAGCGACGCGACCACTTTGGCTTTGAACCCTAAAAAATGGGAACGCACCAAGGCACTTCTGACCGCACGCGGCGCATCCGACAATACGGACCAAGACACACGGGTCGTTAAGACCGATGCAACGGATGCAGATCCATCTGGCGCCCGCACCCCTGACAGTACGCCCGATACGGGCAACCAGAATACCATGGTTCCCGACACCGGCGATCAGGACACCAGTGCCCAGAATAAAAAAGACAAAGACGAAGGACGCAAAATGGCTTAGCGCCATGCAAAGCGCTAAGCACATCACGTCACATCAGATCAAAGCTTGTCGCGGATCGAATACCACAGCATCGCGGCCACCAGCATCGGGAAGCGCAACATCTTCCCGCCCGGGAACACCGGGGTTTTGATGTTGGCCATGACGTCAAACCGTTCCATGGTGCCGGAAACGGCGTCGGCCATGATCTGTCCGGCAAGGGTTGCCATCGCAACCCCATGCCCGGAATAGCCCGACGCGGTAAAGATATTATCTTCGATCTTCTCAAAAAACGGCATGCGGTTCATCGTGATCGCCAGCGTCCCGCCCCAGCCATAATCAATCTTGACGTCTTTAAGCTGCGGATAGACTTCGAGCATATGCGGCGAGACAAACGCCTTGATGTCACTCGGGAAATTATAGCCATAGGTTTCCCCGCCACCAAACAGCATGCGTTTATCCGCACTCAGCCGGTAGTAATTGATCACGAACTTTGAGTCCGCGACCGCGACATCATCGCGGATCAATTCACGCGCCAGATCATCGCCAAGCGGCTCGGTGGCAATGACGAAATTGTTGATCGGCATGACACGCTTTGCCACCCGATCATCCAGGGCATCAAGATACCCGTTGCAGCCAAGAATAAGCTTGTTAGCGCTAACAACGCTGCCATCCTTGGTTTTCACCGTGACCTTGCCAGCCTGATTTTCATATGACGTGACAACCGCGCCTTCGAAAATACGTGCGCCAGCGTTACGTGCTGCGTCGGCCAGACCAAGGGCGAAATTCAGCGGATGCAAATGCCCCGCCCCCGTATCAAGCGACCCGCCATGATAAAATTCGGTGCCAAGCATCGCGCGCATTTCATCGTGGTCAACAAAACGGATATCCTCATAGCCGTATTCGGTTTGAAGCTTTTCGGCATAGGCACGGGAATGTTCGACAAAGCGTGCACGGTGATCGGCATGCAAAATGCCCGGCTTCCAGTCGCACTGGATATTATGCTTGGCGATCAGGGCCTTGACGACGTCCTTTGACTCTTCGGCGATACCCCAAAGCTTATGCGCATCATCGCGCCCGACCATTTGTTCAAGTTCATCCTGTTCACGCCGCTGGCCAGAGCCCACCTGCCCGCCATTGCGCCCCGACGCGCCCCAGCCCACCCGGTGCGCCTCAAGCAGGATCACGTCATAGCCGCGCTCTGCCAGATGGAGTGCGGATGACAGCCCGGTAAAGCCGCCACCAATGATGACAATGTCGCAGGTCTGATCCCCTTCAAGCTTGGCGAAGGGCGCGGTCGCATTCGCCGTCGCGGCGTAATAGGAATCAGGATATTGACCCAGCCTGTCATTGGCGGTCAGCAAGTTCGGGGTGAACATGAGGAACCCTCATATTTGAAAATGGATGTGGGCTTATCCTGCCCAATCCGCCCGACCTATCAAGGAAAAACTGCCCTTTTTCCGGCCTGAAACCCGCTTTTCGCCGATTATGCCAAAACCGGCCAAGTCAAAGCAGAACGATTGCGTAAAGCAGCCAACAAAGCGTGATACCTGCGGCACCTATTTTTGCTGTTGGCACGCAACAGGCCCTTGAGAATCAGCGTTTTAAGGTTTTTGACGAACTGCTTCGACCATGCGAAGGGCGGTTTTGGTGGCGGCACAGCCACCGCGCGCTGTGCAGCGCAAATCAGGATGCATCATATTACCAATCTTCACCGTCTGATCGACCAGTTCATCATATGCCAGCACCGCATCAAACCCGGCCAGCACCGCCATCGCCGATGAAAAGGCATGCGACACACCGGCGACATTGCGGGCGTGACACGGGATTTCAACATCCCCGCCCACCGGATCACAGACAAGGCCCAGCGTATTCATCAAACACATGCTGGCGGCATCAAAGCATTGCTTTGGCGTGCCACCATAGGCCTGCGTGACCCCGGCGGCGGCCATCGCGGCCGATGCGCCGGTTTCCACCGAACAGCCGCCGCATTCCGCAGCAAATGTCCCACGCGCGGCAAACACCGCCCCGATCAGTGCCATGGTTTGCAACGCGTCGGTCGCACCATCAAGATCAATGCCATGGCGGATCAGGCCATAAAGCGTGCCCGGTACGACACCGGCACTGCCCGCTGTTGGTGCGGCACAGACAAGGCCGCGGTTGCTGTCACGTTCCATCGCCGACAGCGCGCCGGCCATGGCATCCTGCAACACCGGACCACCAAGCCCCGCAGGCAGGTTTGCATCACGGACAGTACGGGCACGAAGCGTCAGGAACCGCATGACGTTGTCTTCTGGCTTGGCCTCAAAACCCTCTGCCACGACGCGCAGCATCAGTTCGCACCGTTCACGAAACAGCGCACGGGTGGCTTCGCGCGATAACCCAAGTCGTTTTGCCTCCAACACCAGCGCGGCATCGGCGATGGAGCCCCCTTCCTGATCGTCGGCCACCGCAATCACGGCGGCACTTTCGGAAAACAGATCATCGGTGGCGCACACCGGATATTGTGACGCATCGGCAAAGCGCACATCTGCAATGCCATCGCGGTTTCGAATGGCCGTCAGGACATCCGCATTCGGCAAGGCCTGAAGCGCGATTTCAACCCGTTCGTGATCGGGTTCAACCGACACACCAAGCAGGCTGTTTTCCCCAACCGCCAGTTCGTTTGCCAACGCGTCGGCCTGTGCCACCGCTTCGGCGCCCCAGACAAAGACGGTTGCTGTTTTGCCGGTCATGAACAGGCGTTCACCATTGCGGCCATCGATGTAATACATGCCCCCGCCGACGGATGCGCCGGTATAGAGGTCTGTACGTTCCTCGCCGATTTCCGCCGTGACACTCAGTTCGAGATCAACACGGTTGGGGTGGTTGTTGTTTTCAAGCTCGGTGACTTCGATCGAGAAATGGAAGCCTTCGCCCTGCTCTACCCGGCCAAGAATTTCACGATAATCCGGATCGGTCAGCTTGGCCCCGGCCAGCCCGGCCGCAAAGTTCTCGTCCGAGCTTTGCGCCTTGTAACATGGCGCAAACGATCCGCGCGGGTCAAAGCGGATCACCGCACGCCTTAGCGTTTCACCGTTGGCACAGGAAAGTTCGCGCACCAGCTTGGCCATCATATAGGGTGCCGCACAGTGCGAACTGGATGGCCCGCGCATAACGGGGCCGATAACGGAATTAAGCAGGCTGATTTCTTGCATGGCGGCACTTCTTGTCTGGCGCTTGTGATCGGATGATCATCCTCCGATGCCGAACCGATTGCAATCACCGGAAATAAAAATCCCCGATCCATCAAAAAATGAACCGGGGATAATCATCAGACTATTTAAAGCCCGCAGATTTAGCGCTGCTTGGTTTCCCATTCCGGATGCACGAAATACGGCGCATTCGATGGTGCCAGCGGCGTGCGACCGCGGATGATGTCGGCGGCCTTTTCACCGATCATGATGGTCGGGGCATTGAGGTTGCCCGATGCGATGGTCGGCATGATCGAGCTGTCGACCACGCGAAGGCCTTCGACGCCATGCACGCGGGTTTTCTCATCCACCACCGACATCTCATCGCTGCCCATCTTGCACGAACAGGACGGGTGATAGGCACTTTCGGCGTGATCGGCAACAAATGCGTCGATCTCTTCGTCAGTCTGGATATCCTTGCCCGGCGCAATTTCCGACCCGCGCAGATCGGCGAATGCGTCCTGGGCAAAGATTTCGCGGGTCAGACGAACAGATGCCCGCATTTCTTCCCAGTCTTCCGGGTGGCTCATATAGTTCGGATCAATGATCGGGCGATCCTTGGGGTTGGCGGATGCCAGACGGACCGTCCCGCGCGATTTGGAACGCATCGGACCAACATGGGCCTGAAAACCATCGCCTTCGGCCGCCTTGGAGCCGTTATAGTTAATCGCGGCTGGCAGGAAGTGATACTGAATGTCAGGATGCTGTACACCCGCCTTGGAACGGATAAAGCCGCCCGCCTCGAAATGGTTGCTGGCACCAAGACCGGTCTTGAACAGATACCATTCCGCCCCGATCTTAAGTTTGTTCCACCAATCGAGTTTGCTGTTCAGGCTGATGGGTTTGGTGCATTCCATCTGAACATAGAGTTCAAGATGGTCCTGAAGGTTTTCACCAACACCGGGCAGATCATGGACAACATCAATGCCATGTTCGCGCAGATGCGCCGCCGGACCAACGCCCGAAAGCATCAGAAGTTTTGGCGAGTTGATCGAACCAGCCGAAATGATGACTTCGCGATCGACAAGGGCGCGCTTGTTTTCGCCGTCATGGAAAAAGTCGAGGCCGATGGCCCGTTTTCCTTCGAAAACAACATGTTGTGCAAAGGCCTTGTGATAGACGGTCAGGTTCGGGCGCTTCATCGCCGGATGCAGATAGGCGCGTGCCGTTGACCAGCGACGGCCCTTATAGACCGTCATATCCATGGTCCCGAGACCTTCCTGGCGATAGCCGTTCTGATCCGGGGTGAATTCGTAACCAGCCTGCTGACCGGCCTTGATCCAGGCCTTGTGCAGGTCGTTCTGACAGGCACCGGTCGTCACATGCAGCGGACCATCACCGCCGTGATATTCATCGCCGTCGGTGTCTTCGTTGCGCGTATCGGCCTTGCGGAAATAAGGCAGGCAGCGCGCATAGTCCCATTCCTTGAGACTTGCGTCTTCTTCGGCCCAGCGATTGTAATCAAGGGCGTGACCACGAACATAAGCCATGCCGTTGACCGAACTTGAACCGCCATAAACGCGCCCACGTGGCGTTTCCATGCGGCGGTTATTGAGGTTCGGTTGCGGCGTTGTCCAATAGGCCCAGTTATAGGTTTCCGACTGCATCGGATAGGACAGCGCGGTCGGCATATGGATGCGCCAGTCCCACCAGTGATCTTTTGGTCCGGCTTCGATCACCAGAACCTTAACCTCGGCATCTTCGGTCAGTCGGTTGGCAAGCACAGCCCCTGCCGAACCTGAACCGACAATCACATAATCATATTTTTCAGTGGTCGTTGGGGTCGTCATTTCTGATCCCTTGTTTGGTCGTGCTGTGTGGGCAGCCGGTGAGTGGTTGGCGACGTTGGTTGGTCAAAGCCCCTTAGTAAGGGGCCTCAACGTCGCCGGTTTCGACATAAACGGATTTGATGCGGGTGTAATATTCAATCGCCGCACGGCCGTTTTCGCGGCCAACGCCCGATTTCTTGACACCGCCAAACGGCATTTCGATCGGCGTGATGTTATAGGTGTTGATCCAGCATGTACCGGCCTCAAGCCGTGCCACCACGCGATGACCACGCGACAGATCCTTGGTGAACACGCCAACTGCCAGACCGTATTCGGTGTCATTGGCGCGCTTGATCACTTCGTCTTCGTCGCTGAAGGTCAGAACAGACATTACCGGACCAAAGATTTCCTCGCGCACGATGGTCATGTCATCGGTGCAATCGGCAAACACGGTCGGCGCGACAAAAAGCCCGCCTTCTGGCATGCCCTCGGTCACGGCATGGCCGCCAAGAACGCATTTGGCGCCTTCTGCCTTGCCCTTTTCGATATAGGACATGACCTGTTCGTATTGTGCCTTGGTGACAATCGGTCCGACCTGGGTTTCAGGTTTTTCCGGATCGCCAAGAACAAGATCCTTGGAGCGTGCGATCAGCTTCTCGATGAAGGCATCGGCAACGCTTTCATGGACAAACACACGCGTCCCGTTCGAGCAAATCTGACCCGATGAATAGAAGTTCGCCATCTGCGCACCCGATACCGCGTTATCAAGATCGGCATCTTCGAAAACGATCATCGGCGACTTGCCACCCAGTTCCATGGTGACGGCCTTCATGCCACCGGCGGCAACGGATGCCACCTTGGCACCGGTCGCAGCCGATCCGGTCAGGGAAATCTTATCCACGCCCGGATGTTCAACCAGTGCGGCACCGCTTTCGCGTGCGCCCTGCACAACGTTGTAAACGCCATCGGGAAGACCGGCTTCTTTAAGGGCCTCGGCAACCGCAATGGCCGAAAGCGGTGTGGTTTCGGACGGTTTGTAAACAACCGCGTTACCGCATGCCAATGCCGGGGCTGCCTTCCAGCAGGCGATCTGGATCGGATAGTTCCAGGCACCGATGGCACCACAAACCCCAACCGGTTCGCGGCGGGTATAGGCAAAGTTACCGGCAAGATCGATATGTTCGCCCGCAAGGCTGCCAGCCACACCGGCGAAATATTCAAGGCATTCAACACCCGAAATCACATCGACAATTTCAGTTTCCTGAATGGCACGCCCGGTATCACGGGTTTCAACCAATGCCAGCTCATCATTGCGATCCCGAAGGATCTGGGCGGCCTTGAAAAGGACACGTGCCCGTTCGGCAGCTGGCGTGTTTTTCCAGATTTCGAACCCGGCGCGTGCGGCCTTGACCGCGGCATCCACATCAGCAGCCGTGCTTTCGTGGCCCTTGGCCAGAACCGTGTTGGTCGCAGGGTTAAGGGTAACCATCTCTGCGCCCGAACCCTGGGACTTCTTGCCATTGATGAAATTCTGGATTTGATAAAGGCTCATCTTAAAACTCCTGCAGGCCACCGGGGCAACCGGCAGCCGTGGTCTTTGTGTTTGGTTCGGTTATTTCTTTGGACTGGGCGAATTCGCCAGATACAGGCGCAAGGTGCCCAGCACCATCTTGCGCGCCCCGGCAATATCGGCCTGCCCGCGGGACAGACCGGTTCGCACCCAGATGCCGTCAACCATAGCGGCAATCGCAGACGAGATTTCATCTGCGCATTCTTCGGTGGTCAATTGACGCAACTCGTGCCGCAGATTGGAAGCAAGGCGCTGAAAATAGATATTGTTCAGACGCCGCAACTGATCGGAAAACGGCACCTGCGCCCAGAAAGACAGCCAGGCCACCGTCACCTGCGGGGTGAACTGTTCTTCGTTGAAGTTGGTATTGATGATCGCTTCGAGACGGTCCATCGGCGTTTTGGCCGTTGCTAGGCGCACCATGTAGTCATCACGCAAATCCTTCATCAGGGAGCGCATGGTTTCCTGCAGCAGGGCATTCTTGCCGCCGAAATAGTGCGAAATAATCCCCGACGACATACCGGCAGCCTTAGAGATCCGCGCAATCGTGGTGTCGGCGAATCCGTGCTGATGAATGGTTTCAATCGTTGCGTCGATCAACTGCCTGCGGCGTACAGGCTGCATACCAACTTTGGGCATTAACTCATCCAATCCTCTGCGTTGCGAAGGCTTTAGAAGGGTTTAACGCCGGTGCAACAGCATAAGACGCAGTTTTTAATCCTTCGCAATTGACGTAACCAGAATATGCTGTAATTTAATTGAACAATCAATCAATAAAAACACGCCGACATGTGCGGCGCGTTTCTCAGGGCCTTGAACCTTTGCTGCGCGGCTTTGCGGCTGTTTTTGTGATTATTCCGGCCCATCAACCACGTTCGGGGTAACGTGGCTGATGGCTCTGGGCGAGTGTTGGCGACATGTATGTTGCGTTGATGTTCGTCTGGCCTCCGGAACCGAGCGTCTTCTGATGACCGGCCAAATTCGGTCATCAGCAACATCAGGTTTATACAAGGGAGAACCAGAAGCATGACCAATCTTTCCACGTTCGGCCGCCTTCTTGGCAGCACCATTATTGCGACCACCCTGCTGGGTGCCACTGCTGCCAAAGCAGCCGATAGCGATGCCTGCAAAACCGTGACTTTCTCTGATGTGGGCTGGACCGACATCACCGCAACCACGGCGACTGCGTCCGTTATCCTCGAAGCACTCGGTTATGATGCCGAAACCGAATTGCTGTCGGTACCGGTCACCTACACGAGCCTTGCCAATGGCGACGTTGACGTCTTTCTCGGCAACTGGATGCCGACCATGGCAGCCGATATTCAGCCCTACCTTGATAAAGGCACCGTCGTGTCGACCGGTGCAAACCTTGAAGGTGCGAAATACACCCTTGCGGTCACCCAGAACGCCTTTGATGCGGGTCTTAAGGACTTTGCCGACATTGCCAAGTTCAAGGATCAGCTCGATGGCGAGATTTATGGCATTGAGCCGGGCAATGACGGCAACCGTCTTATCCAGGACATGATCGACAGCAACCAGTTCGATCTGGGTGAGTTCGAACTTGTTGAGTCCTCCGAACAGGGCATGCTGGCAGAAGTGAGCCGCAAATCATCGCGCGATCAGTTCATCGTCTTCCTCGGTTGGGAACCCCATCCGATGAATGCAAAATACGACATGGCCTATCTTGATGGTGGCGATGACGTCTTTGGACCGAACTTTGGCGGTGCAACTGTTCACACCAACCTGCGCGCCGGTTACACCGACGAATGCCCGAATGCGGGTAAATTCGTGACCAACCTGAAATTCAGCCTCGCCATGGAAAACGAAATCATGGACGCGATCCTGAACGAAGGGACCGATCCGGCAGAAGCAGCAACCGCATGGCTTAAAACCAACCCGGATGCAGCTTATGCATGGCTTGACGGTGTGACCACCTTTGACGGTGGCGATGCCAAAGCAGCCCTGAAATCCGGTCTTGGTCTTTAAGCACCGCGATTGATTTTACCGATGCGCCCGCCACTGGTTTCCATTTGTGGCTTCCGGCCGATGCGGGCGCATCGGATGTATTTTTCTTAATTCTCATTGAACGGATTTTTTCGCATGGAATGGCTCACGGAAACGAAGATTCCGCTGGGACAGTGGATATCGTCCCTGATGGATGCGCTGAACGAACATGCCGATTTCGTTTTCTATACCGTTTCGGATGTTCTCGAATTCATTATTGAAAATACCATCGATTTTCTGGTGTGGCTGCCTGCTCTTTTGATCATTGCGGTCTTTGGCGCGCTTGCGGCTGTCTTGCACAAATCATGGAAACTGACGGCGTTTACGGTTCTGTCGCTTCTGCTGGTGGTCAATCTTGGCTATTGGGAAGAAACCATGGAAACGCTGGCACTGGTGATCTATGCGACGCTGTTTTGCATGTTGATCGGTGTGCCGCTTGGCGTGGCATCCGCCCACCGCCCGTGGCTGCATCAGGCGATGCGCCCGGTCCTTGATCTGATGCAGACGATCCCGACATTCGTGTATCTGATCCCGACCCTGATCCTGTTTGGTCTGGGTGTCGTTCCCGGTCTTATTTCGACCGTGATCTTTGCGATTGCCGCCCCGATCCGCCTTACCCATCTTGGCATTTCCAACACGCCGAAATCCCTTCTGGAAGCCGGGGAAAGCTTCGGCTGCACGCCGCGCCAGTTGCTGTTCAAGGTTGAACTGCCATCGGCGATGCCATCGATCATGGCGGGCCTGACCCAGTGCATCATGCTGTCGCTTTCGATGGTGGTGATTGCAGCCCTTGTTGGGGCAGACGGCCTTGGTAAGCCGGTCGTGCGTGCGCTAAATACGGTGAATATCGCGCAAGGCTTTGAAGCCGGTCTGGCAATTGTGATTCTGGCCATCGTGCTGGACCGTATCTGCCGTCGTGACCACAAAGAAAAGTCGGGGCAGTGATCATGAGCAATGCTGTTGAATTCGAAAATATCGACGTGATCTTTGGTAATCGTCAGGCAGAATCCTTGAAACTGCTGGACGAAGGTAAAACCCGCGAAGAGATCGCTGCTGCCACCAACAATGTCCTTGGTGTCGCCGATGTGACCTTCAATGTGCCTCAGGGTGAGATATGCGTCCTGATGGGCCTGTCCGGTTCAGGCAAATCATCGCTTCTGCGCTGCGTGAATGGGCTTAACGCTGTATCACGTGGTTCGCTTCGGGTACGTGATGGCGATTGGATGGAAGACGTCACCAAATGTGACGGCGCCACCCTGCGCAAGTTGCGTCGCGAATGTGTCGCCATGGTCTTCCAGCAATTCGCCCTGTTCCCGTGGCGAACAGTTGAAGACAATGTCGGCTTTGGCCTTGAACTGGGCGGTATGGGTGCGGCGGAACGTCGTGAGATCGTGCGTGAAAAGCTGGCGCTCGTTGGACTGGATAAATGGGCAAACAAATATGCCCATGAACTGTCCGGCGGCATGCAGCAGCGTGTTGGTCTGGCGCGTGCCTTTGCCACCGATGCCCCGATCCTTCTGATGGACGAGCCGTTCTCGGCCCTTGATCCGCTGATCCGTAACCGTCTGCAGGACGAGTTGCTGGACCTTCAGGAGAAGCTCAATAAAACCATCCTGTTTGTCAGCCACGACCTTGACGAAGCCATGAAACTCGGCAATTCGATTGCCATCATGGAAGGTGGTTATGTTGTGCAACACGGCACGCCAGAAGACATCGCGCTCCGCCCGGCCAACGAATATGTTGCGGACTTTGTGGCACATATGAACCCGGTCAATATCCTGCGTGGACGGGCGATCATGCATCGCCTTGATAGCGATCAGAAATCCGGCAATACCGAGTTCCTGCTCGAAGATGCCAATATCCGCGTCACCCTGCGGGATGGCGTTGTCCGCTCGGCCAATAATGGCGAACGCGGCGAGCTTAAGCTGATCAATTATGACGGCACCCTGCCCGATCAACTGGACGCGACCGACAACTCGATTGTCTTCGTCGCGCAGGAGGATGTGCTGCTGAAGGATCTGATCGAGATGCGATCGATCACCCAAAACCCGGTCATCCTGACCCGTGATGGCAAGGTGACCGGCACGCTGGGCCGCAAGGAGTTCTTTGACAGTTTGACCCAGACGGCGTCTGTGGCGGATTAAGCTGATCAAATAGTATGATGATTAAAAGGGCGCCCTGGAACCAGGGCGCCCTTTTGTATGAAGAGTGAATTACCCGCCTGTGACCGGCGGGAACAGCGCAATCTCGGTCGCCTTGGTGACGTCGGTGTCGGGTGTGGCATATTCCTGATCGACCGCGACGCGAATGATCGCGGGATCAGCCAGGGCATTGGCAAAGTTTTCTCCGCGACCGGGCAGCCATGCCAGCAGGTCGGCAACCGTTTTGACGGTATCGGGAAGGTCAATGGCCTCTTCCGCCATGCCGATGCGGTCCTTGACCCACGAAAAATAGATCAGCTTCATGTTTATTCCTGACAACAAACTTCAATTTGCCCGCATGCTTGCGCAAGTCCCTGCCCGGTGGCAAGTCCCAATGGCGTGATCTGACGAATTTACGCCTTATGGATAGACAAAATAGCCGTCCGGTGCCGCATCCAGCCGCGCAGTCAGGTTTTCGATAAAGAACCGTTCCGCACGGCTCAGTGACATGCGCGGGTTGGTTACCAGATAAATATCAATCGCCGGCGGATCAATATAGGGCGGCAGGCGCCAAAGCTGCCCACGATCGGTCGCACTTTGCACGACGTGGATCGGCAGTGGCCCGATGCCAAGCCCGGCATTGATCAGGCGACGGACTTCTTCAAGGTGCGGGCTGACGGCAACGACCTTGCCCTTCATCCCTTCCTGCGCACGCAGGACCGCGACCGGGGCCAGTGCATCACTGAGCTGGTCGGTCGCAAAGGACACAAATGCCTCGCGGCGCAGATCGGCAAGGGTCAGGTCCTTTTGACCGAACAGATGATGGGTCGGGCCGCAGAAAAAGCCGAAATGTTCGCGATACAAACGGCGATATTCCAGTCTGGGATGGCGTTCCTTGACCAGACAGATGCCAAAGCTGGCCTGCTGTGACAGCACCTGATCAACGACATTGACCGAGGTCGCAACATCGATTTCATAGGTGACTTCGGGATGAGCCCGATTGAATTCAAACAGGGCATCATCAAGTGGCGGAAACACCACATGACTGGCCAGCCACATATGCAAATGCCCGGTCAGCTGATTGCCACTATCAGACATCACATCAGACAATCGGCCGATGGCACCGCAAATTTCGCGGCATTCGTGATAAAGCGCCAATCCCTGTTCGGTCACTTCAAACCGGCCGCGTTCACGGTCAATCAGGCGCGCGCCAATCTGATCTTCAAGGCGTTTGAGCGCGTTACTGACACTGGGCTGGCGCAGCAATAACCGGTTGGCCGCCCCGGTGATCGAGCGTTCCTCAACAATAACAGTAAAGGTGTGCAGCAGGTTCCAGTCGAACTGCCGACGCATTAACTCGTTCATTCTGCTGACCTTTCCGACATTTCCGGGACCACACATAGATAATGGCTATGAGATCTATTCTACTTATCTATTTGCGCTATGTGCAAGTCTGGGTTGGAATGCCTCCAACAAATTTCTTCACGGCCAAATAACCGGGTGCGGCACTGACCGCAGACAATAACGGGAGGCACAAATGGCCGCAGATGTCGCCGGAGCCCGCAGGACTCCGTGGGTACTGCTATCACCATCACTGGCAACCATCAGCCTGCTGCTGATTGTGCCAATGCTGTTCATTGTCGTTTATTCATTCTGGTTGCGCACCGCGACCGGTGCGGATCAGGTCGGCTTTTATCTCGATAACTGGATTGAAGTTCTGGGCGACCGGTTTTATCGCGACATCCTGTTCCAGACCCTTTTGATTGCCTTTTACACCACGGTTATTTGCGCGTTTGTCGGCTATATCCCGGCCTATTTCGTTGCCAATACGCGGATGAAATCCAAGGCATTCCTGTTGCTGTTGCTGATGCTGCCATTCTGGATCAGTTACATCATCAGAACGATGTCGTGGATCAACATTCTGGGCACATCGGGGGCACTTAATACCCTTTTGATATCAATCGGCATCATCGATGACCCGATCCAGATGCTGTATAACCAGCAGACCGTGGTTCTGGGCCTTGTGCACTATCTGCTGCCCTTCATGATTTTGAATGTCTATGTCAGCCTTGATGGCATCGACAAGAACCTGACCGAAGCCGCCCAAAGCCTTGGCTGTACCGGTTTCCAAGCCTTCCGCGAAGTGACATTGCCGCTGTCCATGCCCGGTTTGGCGGCGGGATCACTGCTGTGCTTCGTTCTGGCGGCGGGCACCTATATCACCCCGATTGTTCTTGGCGGGCCGCGCGATGCGATGTTTGCCAACCTTGTGTTCGAAGCCATCGTGACACAGCTCAACTGGCCGCTTGGCTCAGCGCTTTCGCTCGTGCTGCTGGCCCTTCTGGGCGCACTGGTCGTCATTTACACCCGCTATCTCGGCATCGATCAGATCGCCAAGAGCTTTAAGTAAGGGAGCAGCAAATGATGTCCGGTTGGTCCGTAATCCGAATTGCCACGATCCTTGTCTATCTGTTCCTGTTTGCGCCGGTGGCGGTTGTCATCCTGTTGGCGTTCAATGCCAACCAGTTCGGCAGCTTCCCGATCGAAGGCTTTTCGCTCCGCTGGTTTGAAGCGCTTTGGGACAATGATGCGATTGTGCGGGCGTTCAAGACGTCGCTTTTGCTTGGTGCGCTGACAGCCGCCATTTCGACAACGCTTGGCACCCTCGCAGCCCTTGCCATGGTCAGATACGATTTCCCCGGGAAACGGACCATTTCGACCCTTCTGGTTGCCCCAATCCTGATCCCGGAAGTCGTTCTGGCTGTGGCGCTCCTGCTATTCCTGCAGTTCCTGTCGATGCCAAAAAGCTTCGGGCTTCTGTTGATGGGCCATGTGGTCTTTACCCTGCCCTTCGTGGTTCTGGTGGTTCAGGCGCGGCTTGTCTCCATCCGCCGTGACGTTGAAGAAGCCGCCATGAGCCTTGGCGCGACACCTGTGCAGACTTTCTTTGAAGTGACCCTGCCCCTGATGTTGCCAGCCGTCATGGCCGGGATGCTGTTTGCCTTTACCATTTCGTTTGATGACATCACCGGCACCCTGTTCTGGAAGCCGGGCGGCGTTGAAACCGTCCCGACGCAGATCTTTGCCATGCTGCGCAACTCGATCAGCCCGGAAATCAACGCGCTTGGTGCTGTGATGGTGATCTTCACCATTGCCCTGCCGCTGGTGGCGGCATCGATTGCGCGGGTCATGGCCATGCGCAAGGTGGGCGCATCGAAATAACTTTTTGCACAATGCGGACAACCGCCAAAACCAAGAACAACACCAAAAATACAACGACCAACAACAAGACCGATCAACGGATATATCGTTTTATCAGGAGGCCTTAAATGGACGATACCAAACGTTATGAACGCCTACTTAATCGCTATCGCGACGGCGATATCAACCGCCGTACTTTCCTGACTGCACTGGGTGCGGCCGGCGTTGTTGCCGGGGTCACCGGCGGCCCGATGGGCATGCTGGCCAAAAAGGCGATGGCCGCAACCCCGGAACAGGTCCGCTTTGACGGTTGGGGTGGCGTTGTTTCCGAGGCATTCGAAAAATATGCCTTCGCGCCCTACACCAAGAAAACCGGCATCGAAGTCGTATCGGGCACCTTTGGCGGTGCGGACGAATATATTGCCCGCGTCAAGGCCAGCCAGCCGGGCGAATTCAACCTCGCCCACCTGTCAGGTGTGTTTGACTATGCGCGGTATCATGGTCTGGAACTGACGTCCGAACTCAATGAAGACAACATTCCGAACCTGAAAAACGTCATCCCGACCTTGGTCGAGCCCCTGCGCAAGATCACGGGCGGCACGATTTCGGCGGTTCCGTATGATTACGGCACCACTGGCATTGCCTATAACCGCAAATATATCAGCGACGATGAAGCCAAGGCCAAGGGTGCCAAGCTGATGGTTGATGAAGCCTATAAAGGCAAAATCGGCGGCTGGGGCGAATGGAAAACCCGCATCTGGTATGGCGCACTGCAATCTGATCAGGACCCGAACAACATTCAGGATATCGATGCCGTTTGGGACATGGTCCGTGCGCACCGCGACCTTGCGCTGAAATACTGGTCTTCGGGGGCGGAACTGATGAGCCTTCTGGCCGAAGAAGAAATCTATGTCACCGAAGGCTGGTCTGGCCGCATCAAGGCGCTGCAGGATCAGGGCCATGACATTGGTTATCTTGATCCGGCCGGTGGCCTTGGTTGGCAGGAATGCCTGTTTGTGCTGCGTGGCAGCCCGATGGCGGCCTGTGAAGAACTTCTGAACTTCATGCTGGAGCCGGAAGTGGCGATTGCCGTTGCCGAAGGTCAGAGCTATCCGCCGGCCCTTGATCCGCAGAAGATCGAACTGGGCGAGGTCATCCCGACCCTGCCGGCATTTGATCCGAGTGGAACACTGTCGTCGCTTAGCTTCTTTGATCCGGCATACTGGAACGAAAACGAAGCCGACTGGTCGAAAACGTTCTCGCGTGTGCAGCGCGGCTACTAAGCCCCGCCTGCTTGCCTGAAACTGTGTCCTGGCCGCGCACAACCGGCCAGGACAGACTTGCCGCCTTATGTCGGGTGCGGCGCAATTCAGACAGGGTATTTAACAATGGCAGACAGACAAAACGCTGTTGAACTGCACAATGTCGTTAAACGGTTTGGTGAATTCACCGCCGTCAAACGCATTGATTTGACCGTCCCGGACAACAGCTTTGTAACTTTCCTCGGTCCGTCGGGCTGTGGCAAGACAACGACGCTGCGCATGATTGCGGGTCTGACCGATATTACCGAGGGGGATCTTCTGATCCGCGGGAAACGGGTCAACAGCCTACCGATTCACAAGCGCAATCTTGGCCTTGTGTTTCAGAACTATGCCCTGTTCCCGCACAAGACGATCTTTGACAACATCGCCTTTGGCCTGAAATACCGCAAAGTGTCGAAGTCCGACATTGCAGAGAAGGTCAACAAGGCGCTTGATCTTGTGCAATTGCCCCATGTCGCCGACCGCTATCCCAATCAGCTTTCCGGTGGCCAGCAGCAGCGCATTGCGCTCGCGCGTGCGATTGTGATTGAGCCGGATGTGTTGCTGCTTGATGAACCGCTTTCAGCCCTTGATGCAAACCTGCGCGAAGAAATGCGTGTGGAACTGAAACGCATCCAGCGCGAACTGGGTGTTGCCACCGTGTTCGTCACCCATGACCAGTCCGAGGCCCTTGCCATGTCCGACAAGCTGGTTGTCATGAATAATGGCTTTGTCGAACAGGAAGGCGCACCCGAAGAAGTTTACAACAATCCGGCATCGGCCTTTGTTGCCGACTTCCTTGGTCATTCCAATATCATTCAAGCCAACCTTGGAAGCCCCGACGCGGCCTTTACCCAAGTGGCACTTGAAAGCGGGGAGACATTGCTGACCACGGACGAGCAGACCGCCAAGGCAAAGAATTCAAAAGACGTTCGTGCCGTGATCCGGGCCGAGAAAATTGACCTTTCCGAAGAAAACCGCGCCACCGATGGCGTGATTTCGATCCCCGGCAAGGTCAAAACCGTTGACTATCTGGGCCAACAGGCCCGTTACTTTGTCGAGGCCAATGGCCGCGACTGGCAGGTCATCAACCCGATTGATGCCCACCCCCATAAGGAAGGGGCCGATATCTTCATGCATATCGCGGCCCGTAATTGTGTGTTGTTACCCGGCCATCAGGATTAATCCTCCGCCGGTTCAGGAGAGCCACCAGAATGACGCATGATCCCAAAAGCCCCGTCGGACATAACCGGGAATCCCGTCTGTTTTATCAAAGCCGGTCCCGTCGCCCACTGATCGAACGATCAGAAGGCGTTTATATGTGGGATGTCGATGGCAAACGTTATATCGATGCGTCCAGCGGCGCCATGGTCAGCAATATCGGCCATAGCGACCCGCGCGTGATCGCCGCCATGACCAAGCAGCTTGAAAAGGCCAGCTTCGCCTATCGCCTGCATTTCGAAAATGACGCGGCCGAAGACCTTGCGATCCGCCTTGCCGACCGCGCACCGGGCGATCTTGAGCGCGTGTTCTTTGTTTCTGGCGGGTCGGAGGCGGTTGAAAGCTGCATCAAGCTTGCCCGTCAATATGCACTGGCCAAGGGCCAGGCACAGCGCACAAAAATCATTTCACGTTTTCCGAGTTACCATGGTGCGACCCTGGGTGCGCTTGCCATCACCGGCTATACGCCGATGCATGCGCCCTTTGCACCGATGATGGTCGATCAGCCGAAAATTCCCGCCCCGACCTGTTATCTGGATCGTGATGATCTGAGCGATCATGAGCGTGGCATCAAATATGCCAACATGCTGGAAGCCGAAATCATCAAACAGGGCCCGGAAACCGTTCTTGGTTTCATCATGGAACCTGTTGGTGGGGCGGCCACCGGCGCGCTTGTCGCCCCCGACAGCTATTATGGCCGCATTCGCGAGATCTGCGATCAATACGGCATTCTTCTGATCTATGACGAGGTCATGACGGGGGCCGGTCGTACCGGCAAGTATTTCGCCGCCGAGCATTGGGGTATCGTGCCCGATATTCTTGCCGTGTCCAAGGGATTGGCCGCAGGTTATGCGCCGCTTGGTGCGATGATCGCACCGGATCGGATCGTGGGTCCGGTTCTTGATCATGGCGGGTTTATTCATGGCTATACCTATGCCGGGAATCCGTTGGCCTGTGCGGCGGGCAATGGCGTCCTTGATGTGATTGAAGAGGACAATCTGCTTGAAAATGCGGCGACCAATGGTGCGGCACTCAAGGATGAATTGACCAAACTTGCCGATGATTTCGCGATGATCGGCGATGTGCGCGGCAAGGGATTGTTGCTGGCGGTTGAACTGGTCAAGGACCGCGACAGCATGGAACCACTTGATCCCAAACATATGGCGGCAGCGCGACTGGTTGATATCGCCTATGACATGGGCCTGATCATTTACTGGCGCCGCACACGCGGCGGGTATCGCGGCGATCATGTCATGGTCTGCCCGCCAATGACCATCACCAAGGAACAGTTTGCCGATATCCTTGTGCCGCTGCGCAAGGCATTGAGCGAACTGCAAGACGAACTCGTGAGCGCAGGAGCCTTCGCATGAGCCGCAAAGTCATCATCACCTGTGCGATTACCGGATCGGTTCATACCCCGTCCATGAGCCCGCATTTGCCGGTCACACCCGATGAAATCGCAAAGCAGGCGATTGATGCCGCCAATGCGGGGGCATCGATCCTGCACCTGCATGCGCGTGATCCCAAAACCGGTTATCCAAGCCCGGATCCGGACGTGTTCATGCAGTTCCTGCCAAAGATCAAGGCGGCAACCAATGCAGTGATCAATATTTCGACCGGTGGCGGCATGAACATGAATGTTCGTGACCGCATCCGGGCCGCACGTGAAGCCGCACCGGAAATGGCGTCGCTTAACATGGGCACGATGAATTTCGGTCTGTTCCCGGCCCTTGCCGGACGCACCGAATGGAAACATGACTGGGAACCGGAATTCCTTGAAAGCAGCCGCGACTTTGTTTTCAAGAACACGTTTTCCGACATCGAAACCATTCTGGCCGATTTGGGCGACGCCAATGGCACCCGGTTCGAATTTGAATGCTATGACGTCGGGCACCTTTATACCCTGGCGCATTTCGTGGACCGCGGCCTGATCAAGGGGCCGATCTTCATTCAGTTCGTGTTGGGTGTTCTGGGCGGCATTGGCGCCGATCCCGATAACCTGGCGCATCTGAAACGCACCGCTGACAAGCTGTTTGGCGATCAGTACCAGTTTTCTGTTCTGGGTGCCGGGCGCCATCAGATGCCGCTTGGCAGCATGTCGGCTGCAATGGGCGGCAATGTGCGGGTCGGGCTTGAAGACAACCTGTATATCAAAAAGGGCGAACTTGCGCCGGACAACGCATCGCAAGTGCGCAAAATCCGCGAGGTGCTTGACGGGTTGTCGCTTGAAATCGCAACCCCGGACGAGGCGCGCGCGATCCTGGGTCTGAAAGGCGGCGACAAGGTCGCCTTCTGACCGCAGGACCCACAAAGCCACCACCGTTTGACCACATCATGTGAAAGGCGGCAGAGATGATGCATGCCTATTTCTCAGACGATCAGCTTCGCCATCACGGCAAGACATTCATTGTCGCGGGCGAGAAAAAGCCGATCCCCGAAGTCCCCGAACGCGCAGAAATCCTGCGCGGTGCGGTCGGGCGTCTGGGGCTTGATCTTCATGCCCCCAGTGACGCCGGGCTGGCCCCGATTGCCGCCATTCACGATGCGCAATATCTGAACTTCCTTCAGACCATTCATGATGAATGGCAGGATGTCGGGGGTGCAGAACAGGTCATTCCAAACATCCACCCGTTTGATCGCAACGGCCCCTACCCGCGCCATCCGGCCGGCAAGGCCGGCTTTCATCTTGGCGATACGTCCTGCCCGGTATCACGCACCACTTGGCATTCGGCCTATGCCAGTGCGCAAACCGCAATTGCGGCCGCCCGCCATGTGCGTGATCAGGGTGCTAATACCGCCTATGCCCTTTGCCGTCCGCCGGGACACCATGCCAGTGGCAATATCGCCGGGGGGTTTTGTTACCTGAACAACAGTGCGATTGCAGCCGAGGAACTGCGTGCGAAATATGACCGAGTGGCGATCCTTGATGTCGATTTGCATCATGGCAACGGGACACAGCATATTTTCTATGACCGGTCTGATGTCATGACCCTGTCGATCCATGCTGATCCGCTGGATTTTTATCCGTTCTATTGGGGCCATGCCGAGGAAGCTGGCGCACAGGACGGGCTTGGCTTTAACCATAATCAGCCCCTGCCCCTTGGCAGTGGTGATGCGGTGTTCCTTGACGCGCTTGACCGGGCACTGACCAAGATTGATGATTTCGGTGCGGATGCGGTTGTCATTGCGCTTGGCCTTGATGCATCACGCGATGATCCGTTTGGCGGATTGACGGTCAGTCCCGATGGTTTTGCCCGGATGGGCGAAAAAATTGGCACTCTTTCCTGCCCGACCGTTCTGGTGCAGGAAGGTGGTTATGTTAGTGAAACACTTGCAGAAAACCTTTATCAATTTATCAGCGGCTTTGGCGCGACCACCAAAACAAACCCGATTTAAGAAGGCCCCACATGACACATTCGGACATCCTGATCATCGGCGGCGGCATCGCCGGAATGTCAGCTGCATTCTTTTTGGCCAAGGCGGGTAAATCCGTCACGGTTCTCGAACGTGAAGACCAGCCGGGCTATCACAGCACCGGCCGGTCAGCAGCCCTATATAGCGAGACATATGGCCCGAAGATCATCCGCAAGATGTCGACCGCCAGCCGGGCTTTCTTCATCACCCCGCCAGACGGGTTTACCGAAAACCCGATCCTGACCCCGCGCGGCATCATCATGACCGCCGCCCCCGGCGAAGAGGCCGAACTTGATGCCATCCTGACCGAGGGTCGCGCGAATGGTGCGAACTTTGTTGAACTGACGCCCGATGAACTTAAGGAAATTGTGCCCGTCATTCATACCGACCGGGTAGCCAAGGCAGCCTATGAACCAGATGCCATGGATATTGACGTGCATGCGCTTCACTGGGGCTTTATCCGCCAGTTCAAGGCACTGGGCGGCACGGTTATCACCAAGGCCGATGTCACCGCAATCGGCAAGGCAGATGGGAAATGGCAGGTCACACTGGCCAAAGGTGACGTTTATGGCGCTGATATCGTGGTCAATGCCGCTGGTGCCTGGGCTGATGACATCGCCACCAAGGCCGGGATCAAGCCGCTTGGCATCGTGCCCAAACGCCGCACGGCGGTGATGGTCGATGTGCCAGCCGACGTAAAGCCGCATGGCTGGCCACTGGTCGCAAGCCTCGATGAAACACTTTATTTCAAGGAAGATGCCGGTCGCCTGCTGGTGTCCCCGGCCGATACCACGCCGACCGAACCGCATGATGTCCAGCCCGAAGAACTTGATATCGCGATTACCATTGATCGCCTGATGACCGCCACCAGCATCGAGGTCCGCCGTCCGGGTGAAAGCTGGGCCGGGTTGCGCAGCTTCTTTGCCGATGGTGATCCGGTATCAAGCTTTGATCCGGCTGATGACAGTTTCTATTGGCTGGCGGGCCAAGGCGGTTATGGCATCCAGACCGCACCGGCAATGGGTGAATATGCGGCAA
This sequence comes from Thalassospira sp. ER-Se-21-Dark, assembly GCF_017922435.1. Lineage (NCBI taxonomy): Bacteria > Pseudomonadati > Pseudomonadota > Alphaproteobacteria > Rhodospirillales > Thalassospiraceae > Thalassospira > Thalassospira sp. ER-Se-21-Dark. The sequence goes on from NZ_VDEZ01000002.1 coordinate 1,003,757, forward strand.
GCATCATCACGGGCAAGGGCGTCCCGCCGCAGATGGAAAAGCTTGGCATTACCACAGATGCGCTTTCGGCCACCCGCCCCACCCTTGTTAGCGGCAAGTAATCATCGGCATCGCCCGATCAGGAGAAAGACCAATGAGCCAATTTGACCGTGCAGCCTTGCGTGAAGCTGTATCAAAGCGCACCCAAAGTGCGATTGATGATTTGTGCGCGCTTGTGCGTCATGACAGCCTGCTTGGCAATGAGGCATCTGCGCAAGGTTGGATTGCCGACAAGTTTGCTGCGATGGGGCTGGGTGTTGAACGGGTCAAGATTGATATCAGCGCCTTACGCGATCAGCCGGGCTTTTCGCCGCCGGTGATTGACGGCTATGACGGGCGTGAAAACGTCGTTGGCCTGCATCGCCCGAAAAACCCGACGGGACGCAGCCTTATCCTGAATGGTCATATGGATGTCGTGCCGACTGGCCCGGCGGAACAATGGCGCCACGGCCCCTTCACCCCGCATGTCGCGGATGACTGGATTTACGGTCGCGGTGCTGGCGATATGAAAGCCGGTATCATTGCCTATTGCCAGGCGCTTCAGGCGCTGCACGATATCGGCCTAGAACCGGCTGCCCCGGTTACTCTGCAATCGGTGATCGAGGAAGAATGTACCGGCAATGGGGCGCTTGCCTGCCTGCATGCCGGGTACAAGGCCGATTGTGCCATCATTCCCGAACCGTTCAACCAGACCCTGATGACGGCCCAGCTTGGTGTCATGTGGTTTCAGATCCATGTATCGGGCAGCCCGGCGCACGTTCTCGATACCTCGGCTGGTAGCAACGCGATTGAGTCTGCCTTCGGTTTCTTTGAAACCTTGAAGGAAGTCGAGGAAATCTGGAACCACCCAACGCATCGTCACGCAGCCTTTGGTGCGCATGTCCATCCGGTGAACTTCAATCTGGGCAAGATTGAAGGCGGCGAATGGGCATCGACCGTGCCGCCGGTTTGCACCGCTGATATCCGCGTTGGTTTCTATCCGGGGATGGAGCTTGAAAAGGTGCGCGAAACCATTGAGGCCGTCAAACAAAGTGCGCTTGATAACCACCCGGCTTGCAAGGGGGCCAAGATCGAGATCACATATCGCGGTTTTCAGGCCGAGGGTTGCGAGATGGATATCAATCATCCGATGATGTCGATCATTGGCGACATTCATCAGGAAGTCACCGGCAAGGAGATCAGAAATCTTGCCTCGACCGCGACAACCGATGCGCGCTTTTTCCAGATTTATGGCAATATCCCGGCCACCTGTTACGGCCCGAAGGCCGAACGTATTCACGGGATTGACGAACGGGTTTCGATTGCATCGATGATGGAAGTCACCGAGGTTCTTGCCCTGTTCATTGCCGACTGGTGCGGCGTACAAAAGCGTGATACCTAAATCTCAATTCGAATAATATATCCAATGCTTTAACAAGGAGCGTTTCATGAGTATCCAGCGTCTTCACACCGGCCCGCGTATGAGCCAGGCCGTTGTCCATGGCAACACCATCTATCTGGCCGGCCAGGTTGGTAACCCCGATAGCGACATCACCAACCAGACCAAGGAATGCCTTGAAAAGGTTGATGCGCTTCTGGCCGAATGCGGCTCTAGCAAAGAACACATCCTGTCGACCACCGTCTGGCTTGCCGACATGAAAGACTTTGCGGCAATGAACGCCGTTTGGGATGCATGGGTCCCGCAGGGTCACACCCCGGGTCGTGCCTGCGGCGAAGCAAAGCTTGCCACCCCGGATTATCTGGTTGAGTTCATTGTGATTGCGGCCAAGCCGTAGGTCACTTTGGCACCAATTTAAAAAACGCCTGACACGGGAAACCGGTCAGGCGTTTTTTTGTTTCATCGGCAATCTGTCGGGCTATACCCGGTCTTCGCGCGTGACGATCAGTGATGTCGCCTCAAGCGTTCTGTGTACCGGGCATTTATCGGCAATTTCGATCAGGCGTTGACGGGTGGCGTCATCCAGATCGCCGGTGAACCGGATGATGCGTTCGAACCGGTCGATCTTGCCGCCCTTTTCCGAATGCTGTTCGCCGCATTCCGCGCAATCATCGGCATGAACTTTTTGATGCAGGACTTCAGCACGAATGGAATCAATCGGGATCCCCTTGTGATCGGCATACATCCGGATCGTCATCACCGTGCAACTGCCAAGAGCCGTTGACAGATAATCATAGGGCGACGGTCCACTATCAAGCCCCCCGACCTTTTCCGGTTCATCGGCCAGCAGGCGGTGCTTGCCTGCCATGACCATCGACTGGAACTTGCCAAGGCCGGTTTCACGGACAATCACACCTTCGCCGATATCCGGTTTTGCCGATTTGCCTGCCGGCAGATATCGTTTTGCCCATGCGGCAATCACGGATGCGGCGTACTGCGCATCATCAGGATCGCTCAGCAAATGGTCTGCCTGATCAAGCGAGACAAAGCTTTTGGGATGCTTGGCCGCATCAAAAATCTTGCCAGCATTTTCAATCCCGACAGTCTGATCAAGCGGCGCATGCAAGACCAGAAGCGCCTTTTTCATCTTTGCCACCTGTGCGGGCAGATCATATCCACCAAGGTCATCGACAAACTGCTTGCGAATGACAAACGGCCGCCCGCCAAGGCAAACTTCGGCCTCGCCCTTATCACGGATTTCATCAAGATGATCGGCAAAGTTATGGGTCACGTGATGGACATCTGCCGGTGCGCCGATGGTTGCAACCGCTGTTGCCTCCTTGATGCGATCAGCCACCGCCAGAACCGCCGCGCCACCAAGTGAATGTCCGATCAGAAGTTTCGGGGCCTCGAACGCGTCACGCAGGAAATCAGCCGCACGTTCAAGGTCATCAAGGTTGGATGTAAAGTTGGTCGAGGCGAAATCACCGCCCGACCCACCCAAGCCGGTGAAGTCAAACCGCAGGACACCGATGCCCTCAATCGTCAGCGCCTCGGCAATTTTGCGGGCAGCAATCAGATCCTTGGTACAGGTAAAACAATGCGCAAACAGCGCATAGGCCTTGACCGGCCCGGTTGGCAGGTCCAGCCGTGCGGCCAGTTCGGCACCATGGGCCCCTTCAAATGTCACCTTGATCGGTTTTCCGGGCATTGTCATTCTCCTGACCTTTGAGGGGTGAAATCATACTGCTATTTCAGATAGTCCCCGATAATATCCTTCTTGATGCCACCGTAACACGGACAGTTCAGTGATGATCGTTCAAACCGAACGCACAATTTTGCGAGAAGCCACACATGACGACGCCCCGTTCATTCTTCAGCTGCTAAATGAGCCCGGATGGCTTCGGTTTATCGGCGATCGTAACATTCATGACCTTCAGGCGGCGCGGGATTATATCGATCTGCGTTTTCGCGAAAACTATGACAAGCTTGGCTTTGGGATGTGCGTTGCACTTGAAAAACACAGCCAAAGCCCGATTGGCCTGATCGGCTTTGTAAAGCGTGACACGCTTGATGCCCCTGATATCGGCTATGCCGTGACCGAGACGTATCAGGGCAAGGGTTATGCCTATGAAGTCAGTTCGGCACTGATCAATCATGGCTGGCATCACTACAGGTTTGACAAGATTTATGGCTATTGCCTGCCAGACAATGTCGCGTCTGTTCGGATGCTTGAAAAGCTTGGCCTGACTTATCTGCGCGATCAGGATGTCAATCAGTCGGGCGAGATGTGCAGGCTTTATATGGCAACCCGACCATAGGTCCTGCCCCTGAGCCCAATCCAGCGCACCAAAACAAAACCCCGCGATCTTATGATGCAGGGTTTTTGATTATTTGCGGCGAATGCCGATCTTGCGACCAACCCCGGACGGGATTGGTAAATTGGCATGCGCGTCCTTGATCTTGTTCAGTGTTTCCATGATGTCATCGGGGAACGGGGCCGAACGCCGTTCCTTCATATTGATATGCATGGTGATGATTTCATTGGTCGCGGCCAGCCAGCCTTCAGTGCCATGGCGCATTTCATGATACATGTGAATGCGTTTCTGATCGCAATCCAGAACCCGGGTATGGATGACATACGGATCATCCTGATGAATTTCGCGATCATAGGTCACATGCATTTCAAGCCCGAAGGTCGATCCGCCGCGCCGTTCGGGATAGCTATATCCCATCCCCACTGCATCAAGAAACGCCATCGATCCCAGATCGAATGCCACCACGTAATAGCCGACATTCATATGGCCGTTAAAATCAATCCATTCGGGTTTGATATGCCCGCGAAAGGCTTCAAGCGGTTCTGGTGCAAACAGATCGGTGCTGATCATTTTTCGACGGCCTTCACAACCGCGACCGCCGCGACGAAATCTTCAAGCGAATGACCAACCGATTTGAATACGGTGCATTCGCTATCGCTTTCACGGCCCTTGACCTGCCCGCGGGTCAGGCCGAACAGATCGCCGATGATGTCGGATTTGGAAATCGCCCCTGAATCAATCGCCTGAACGACGTCGCCGCCTTCGGCACTCGCCCCTTCGAAGCTATCGACATAGATGCGGCATTTCTGCATGACCGCATCATCGGTTTCACGCATGGTTGGCTTGAACGCGCCGACCAGATCAACGTGGGTTCCTTCGCGCAGCCAGTCGCCATGCACCAATGGCTCGGTCGAAAGGGTTGCGCATGAAATCAGATCGGCCGTCTTGCATGCCGCTTCCAGATCATCCGTGCCCTTGGCGTTAAAGCCGAGCTCGGCAATCTCGGCGGCGAGTTTTGCCGCCTTTTCGGGATTGCGGTTCCAGATGGTGACATTCTTGATCGGGCGAACCGATGCATGCGCCTTGATCAATTGGGGGGCCATCGCACCTGATCCGACCATCACCATGTCGCTGGCATCCTTGCGCGCCAAATAGTCACAGGCCAGCGCGGACGCTGCGGCCGTACGGCGCGTGGTCAGTTTGGTGCCATCAATGACGGCGGATGGCTGGCCGGTAACGGCATCGAGCAAAACATAAGTACCCGAAACAGCCGGAAGATTACGCGCCGAATTCCCCGGCACGACGGCGGCGATTTTAACACCGGCTGCACCATCCTTTTGCCAGGCCGGCATGATCAGGAAGGTTGCGTCATCCTCGTTACTGCGTTCCATGTTGAAATGACTGCGCAGCGGTGCTTCGCAGCCCTGTTCAAACCCGTCGCGAAGGGCTTCGACCAGATCACGGGGCGAGACGAATTTTTCGATATCTTCGGCAGTAATGAAACGCATGGGCCTTCCTGTATAAGCATTTTTGTTTTCAGTGCGGTAGCGGTCATATTTTATACCACGTCGCAGTCCATACGTCACAGGAAGACCAGCAGTTTTTTATGCTGTTTTATGAGATTTTCCGGGGGAATTTACGGCAACAAAAACCGTTTGAGCGTGCCAAACAGGGATCCGGTGCCAAGGAACACTTCTTCAAGCACGGTAAAGTGGTTGGCACCCCATGCCTTATAGACCGAAACCTTGAGCCCGGCACTGCCACAATAAGCGCCATAGGCATCGCTTTGGCGGACAAATTCCGGGCTTTCATTACCGCCGACGACCACCATCAAACGGGCATCAAGCGGCACACCATCAAGCATCGGTGAATTGTCGGCAGCTGACGCTTCGTCAAGGCGGACATCGTCATTGATCGTCGTGTGCCGGATCGGTTCAAGATCAAAAACACCGGAAATCGGCACAATGGCCTCAAACGGCATCGCATCGCCAAGCGTTTCGGCCCAATCATGGGTGGCAAGTCGGGCGACGATCTGACCACCCGCCGAGTGGCCCGAAATCGAAATCCGGTCACGGTCGCCGTTAAATTCTTCGATATGCTGATAGATATAGGCAATCGCGCGCACGGCTTCTTCGGTGATGTCGGCCACGGTTACATCCGGGCACAGATCATAATTCGGGCAGATGACCGTAAAGCCAGCCGCCACCAGATCGCGCGCGACAAAGGCATAATCCTTTTTGTCCTGACTGCGCCAATAACCACCATGGAAAAACACATGCACCGGTGCGCCCGGATCGGATGCCATAAACACATCCATGGTTTCCTTGGGCCCGTCGCCAAAGCGCACATCAATCTTGCCGCCAAGCTGGGCACGGGTTTCATCGGACAGTTTCACGAACCGTTCAAAATGGGTCATGAAGTCCGGCACGGTTTCGCGCGGATTATATTGCCATTCAAGCTCTGCTGCTGTGAAACCGCCCCAAGCCATCGGAACCTCATTGTTATCGGTGAAAACGATCTCGCCCGGTTCAATCTTTCTTTAATTTCGGATTGTTTGCAAACACTTCGCAAAATAGATGGTGCTTTTAACCGAACTCACCAACGCTTACCGATCGCTGCCGCAAAAAAAAGAGCCATGACCAGGCGTTAAACCCAATCATGGCCCCAATCCTTGACCAGTCCCTTGCAGGGAGACTTTTAACGGCTCGAATGTGTGGCTTTTGAACCGCTTGCGACTGGCACAAGGTAAACTTTCTAACCGGCCTTTTTTTCAAACGGATCTTCGACAATCGGCCACAGGGCGCGGGTCAAATGGCGATATCCGTTCGTTTTCGGGTCGGACGGATATGGTCCGTGTACATCGACATAAATGATCTCGCCCGCGATCTTGGCAAACGAGTCATAAAAATGGTTGGTCGATTTGATGAACAGGTATTTCTTCGAAACCGGATCAATACCTATGTTGGAAAACAGGCTGGGATTAAAGCTTTGCGACCGGTTGGTATTGAGGATCACCTCCCCCCCGTCGGGCAGGATGATCACGGCGCAATCGCCAAGTGGAACGATGCTTTCACCGAAATACTGCCAGGCATCGCGTTTCAAGGTTTTGACCCGGACCTCGGCGTCAATCGGTGCACCCGCATGGGCACCGGTTTTCCCGCCAAACCGCAGCGGTAAAACCGCCCCCTCGCCCGCGGAAAAACAGGTCCGTACCGCCATCGGATCCCACAGGGTGCCAAAGGCATAATCGTTAAGCCCGCGATCGATCACGGCGCGCAGCAAAATGGTGCTATCGCCCGGAACACCACCGCCCGGATTGTCCCAGACATCGGTCAGGACAATCGGTTTGGCATCGGATGCCAGCGCCTGATCAAGGGCATCTTCGGGTTTGGCAAAAGCAGGCCGGGTGGCCCCACGGAAACCAAACAACTCAACCCCCAGGTCGTGTGCAATCTGCTTGGCTTCCGCAGGGTTATCGTTGGTGGTGACAATTACCTTGGCCCCAAGATCGGGCACGTCACCGGCCATAAATCCGTGAATGAACGATACCGACAGAATATTGCCAGTTCCTTCCATTGCCTTTGCCCGGTCAATGAATGACCGCATCGGTTCGCGCGAGGTCGGCAACACCTCGATCATATGGCAGTCAAAAACTTCCTTGGTCGGTTTGATTTCGCCGCGCAATGTGCGCAATACAAGATCAACCACAGCCCGCCCGGTTTCGACAAAATCGGTATGGGGGAATTCCTTGAACGCAACAATAATGTCAGCGTTATCAATGCGTTTCGCGGTCAAATGGCTGTGCGGATCAAAGCTTGTGCCGATCACAACATCAGGGCCGACCAGTGCACGAATGCGTGCAATCAGATCACCTTCGCAATCAAGGTAATCCTGGGCCACCATTGCGCCATGAAGACCAAGGATCACGCCATCAACCGGCATGGCCGCACGCAATTGGCCAAGCACCTCGTCACGAAGCTGCTCATAGGTCTGGCGATTCACCAACCCGCCCGGTTCCGCCCATGTCGCGGTGCCTTCGATCAGATCCCAGCCTTCCTTGGCGGCACGCAGGCGGCCTTCGGTAAAGACAGCACTGCACAGTGTCGGGGTGACCGGATGCTGGCCCGGCGGGGCATAAAAGCTTTCCTGAAAATCGGAAAAATCAGTGCGCAAAGGTGAAAAAGTATTGGTCTCGGTTGCAATCGAGGCGCAAAAAATCCGCATGGCCCGTGCCTTTGTTATTGGTCTTTTGATATCAGCTAATGAATTCCGAAGGGGCGAGAACCCCGCCCCTTCGGCTATTGGAATGGCTTATTCCATGTAGCGGTTGGCGTTGGCCTTCTCGACTTCTTCCTTGAACAGGTTCAGAAGTTTGACACCTTCATCGCCAAGGCTTTCCTGAACGTGTTTGACCACGACCGGCTGGGTTGCCTCTTTGAACTTTTCACGGTCTTCAGCCGACAGCGCGGTGATTTCCATTTTGTCCTTAAGACCGGCAAGACCACGATCAGATGCCTCGATCACACGCGACACGCCACGGCTTGCAACAACGCAAGACTGTGCAGCGTAACGGATGATTTTCTGCTGATCGGCGGTCAGGTCATCCCAGAATGCCTTCGACAGCATCATGGTGTAGGGCGAGAACAGGTGGTTGGTCAGGGTCAGGTAGCCCTGAACTTCGTTGAACTTGGCAAAGGTAACAGTCGGAACCGGGTTCATCTGACCATCGATCACACCGGTCTGAAGACCGGCATAAACTTCGCCCCAGGCCATCGGATATGCTTCGGCACCAAGGGCCTGCATGATTTTCTGATGGGACGGCAGCGACATGGTACGAATGCGGATACCCTTGAAATCTTCAAGCGTTGCAATCGAATGCTGCGAGTTGGTCACGGCAAAGAACCCGCCGGTATCCGGGAAGCCAAGAACCTTCACATCACCCAGTTCGCCTTCAATGTCGCTTGCAAGCGTCTCGCCAAACGGACCATCAAACACGTCATAGGTCGATGCGTTGCTATCAAATGCAAAGGCAAGGTTCAGAACGTCAATGCGCGGATAGTAAGATGCCAGCGCACCGGTCGAGGTCAGCGTACCCTGGATCAGGCCATCACGGACCATCTGAACATGTTCGGCAGCCGAACCAAGCTGGTTGGACGGATAAATTTCGACTTCGATTTCACCGTTGGTGTCAGCTTCGACGATGTTGGCGAAAACAGCCGTGCAGGCATGTGCCGGGTTTTCGAACGGGTCGGTCTTGTTGTCGTGCGCGAATTTAAGAACCTTCGGCTCGGCGAATGCCATCGAGGTGCTGCCCATCAGCATCGCGGTTGCAAGGGCGGCTGCGCCCAAACGCTTTACGGTTTTCATTTCTACCTCTCCTTGATTTAACGACTTTATGTGTCCGGCATTATTGTGATGTGCGCCCCGGCCCGGACCTGACCGGGGCTATATTCATCCCGATGACCTACCGGAAGCCCAGCAATCGCGGTATCACGAGGGCAAGGTCCGACCAGAAGGCAAACAGGAACAGCACGCCAAGCTCGGCCAAAAGGAATGGCCAAAGTTGTGCGGCAATCTTTTCAAGCTTTTCACCAGTGACGGATGACAGGACAAACAGACAGGCCCCGACAGGCGGCGTCATCAGCGAGATGTTGAGTGCCAGGATAAAGATGATCCCGGCATGGATCGGGTCCATGCCGATCTGAACGGTCAGCGGCACCAGAACCGGGGCCAGAATGATCAGGATGGCGTTGATATCCATCACCATGCCGATCATCAAAAGCAGACCGACGATCATGAAGATCACGATATATGGATTTTCCGAAACGCCCAGAACCATGGTCGCGACTTCTTGCGGGATGCGGTTGAAGCTCAGCCACCAGCCAAGGATCGACGCAAAGGCAATGATGACAAAGATCACGCCGGTCACACGTGCCGTGCGCACCAGCATCTTGAAGAAATCAGCAAAACTGAGCGCGCGGTAAACGAACACACCAATGAACAGGGCATAGGCCACGGCAACCGAAGCGGCTTCTGTCGGGGTGACGATCCCGCCAAGGATACCGCCCAGAATGATCAGTGGCATGATCAGTGCGGTTATCGAAGATTTGAAAATCTTCCAGACTTCCAGAAGCGACGCGCGGCGTTCATTTTTCGGCAGGTTCTTGGACCGTGCTGTAACGGCAATCACCGTCATGCAGATCAGGCAGATCATAAGTCCCGGCAGGATACCGGCGGCAAAAAGGCCACCGATCGAAACGCCCATCAGCGATCCATAAACAACCATCAAACCAGATGGCGGAATGGTCGGGCCGATGATCGACCCGGCGGCAGTCACCGCACAGGCATAATCACGGCGATATCCGCGTTCGACCATGGCAGGTACCAGCGTCTTGCCAAAGGCCGCGGCATCGGCAGTTGCAGCCCCGGTAAGACCGGCGAAGAACACTGATGCCAGCATATTGGTATGAGCCAGCCCGCCGCGCATATGCCCGACGAGTGCCTGGGCGAATTTCACCAACCGGCTGGTAATGCCGATATGGTTCATGATTTCGCCAGCCAAAATAAAGAACGGCATGGCAAGGAACGGGAAGACATTCAGCCCGTTAAAGACCTTGCTTGGACCCTGGGACAAAAACATCCCCCCGCCCATGTCAAACAGGCCAACAACGCCTGCCACACCCAGGGCAAAGCCAATCGGCATGCCCAGAACCATCAGAACGACAAAGATAATGGCGACGATCATTCTGCGCCCTCCGCAAGATCAACCGGGACAAAACGGCCCTGATCACGCAAGGCAACGAGGAGGAGCTGAATGGCGGCAAGCAATGCCGAAACAGGCACAGCCGCATAAGGCAGTGCCAGTGACATGCCGAAAATCATTGCCTGACGGCGCATGCCGCCTTGGGCGAAATCAAATCCATAAATGGCAAGGTAAAGGAAGGCTGCGAGCGCAATCAGATCCACCAGAAACAGGATTGTGCGCTGGATCGGCATCGGCAGGCTGAGAACAAACATGCCAATCCCGATATGTTCGCGCCGCGCAATCCCGGCCGAGATCGCCAGAAGTGCCGCCCAGATCATCAGGTAGCGCGCCAGTTCTTCGGGCCATGGCAGTTGCCAATGAAATAAGTATCGGTCAACGACACCCAGCCAGACGTCCAGAACAAGAACAAGCATCAGAACCGCTATGATGCGTTCAACCACCCAATTAAGGCACCGGCTTGCGGTTGCAGCTGTGGTTTCAATACGGCGTAAAGCCATCTCCGCCAAACTCTCCACTGATCAAATGTTATGTAATTTTTCTACATACTGAGGTACATTTTGTAGTTTGTCTACATTATTTATCTCCGAAGTTTCATATTTTTGCTCCTAAATTGACTTTTAAACTGTTATAAGTAGCTTAACTACATTGTGAGATTTCGCAGCGACCCTGTTTCGACCAGACTTTCAAGCAGGAAATTCGCCAATTGGATCAAGGATTAAGACGCCCAGAATCCCAACAACCCAAAGCCCGAAACAGCAACTTCGCCGTCTCGTGCATTGAATAACTACATGGTCGATTTCGACCGGGTTAATGTCGGGCAAAACGATGATATTTGATGTGAGAAAACACGCATGCAGGGCACTTACATGACGCTTAAATTGAAATTGTGGCTATCGCCTGCAAACGGAAATAATGTTAGTTCCCAATAAGGTGTCGGTTTTGACACACCAAACCAGATAGACGGATCAGGTCGATTCCATGCAACAAACCGCCGACATCATCAGCCTGCTGCGCAGCCAGTCCGGCAAATTCCCGAACCGCGAACAACTGGTCGCGGACTATGTCAGCGCACATCTGGAAGATGTCACAACCATTGCCCTTTCCGATCTGGCGAAAAATGTCGGGGTCAGCGAACCCACCGTCATTCGGTTTTGCCGCACATTGGGGTGCGACGGATTTCGCGACTTCAAAATCCGCTTGGCGCAAAACCTTGCTGTCAGCATTCAGTATCTGACATCCGAAGACATTTCAGACGACACAACCGCCGCAGATGTGCTGTCAAACCATGTTCTGGGTGTGATCATCGATAACCTGCGCCTGCTTCGCGATCAGTTATCGTCTGATCAAATTGACCAGGCTGCCGACATTCTGGTCAAGGCACGCCAGGTTGCGTTTTTCGGAGTTGGCGGTGGATCGACCACTGTGGCGTTTGATGCCGCAAACCGCTTCTTCCGGCTGGGCATTCCGGCGCAATCGCAAAGTGATGGTTATTTGCAGCGTATGCTGGCCTCGACCTTTGGCGCAGACGACGTGATATTTGCGATCTCCACCAGTGGTCGCCCGACGGAAATCATCCATTCCGCTGCCATTGCGCGTCAATATGGCGCCAAGGTCATCTCATTGACCAATCCTGACAGTCCGCTTGCCGCTGAAAGTGATCTCGTCATCGCAATCAATATGCCGGAAAACCCCGACATCTATAAACCAACCGCCACACGCCACGCGTTTCTGGCAACAATCGACGTAATCGCGACGGCCGTGGCAAGACGCATGCCCGATCAGGCCAAGGAAAAGCTGCGACGTATTCGCTCGTCGCTTTTGACGGTTAATCCCCCAACCGGGCACCAACCCATTGGCGACTAAGCTAAGGTTTGTGCTGCCTTAGTAATCAAGTCTGAATTGAACGCCAGCCTTGCTATCGATTTCGGTGCTTTCGCTGGTCACACTGATATTTGGTGTGACTTCGATTTCGACTTCGACGCCGCTTGATCCCGGCGTTGAACCGGCCTTGGTGCCGACATAAACCCCCTCTGTCAGGTATTTGCCAACCTTGACCTCCGGCCCGTCTTCGCCGCCACCGACGCGCAGGACATCTGCACCGATAAAGCGCCGGATGCTGCCAACCACATCAAGGCCGCCACCACCGCCAGAAAGTTCGTTCAGGGCACTTGCCAGTTGCACGGCCTCGACTGCCGAAAGGCTGCCTTGGGATTTGCCAAACAGGACCTGAGACAGGATTTCGTCTTCCGGCAGCGACGGATTTGACGACAACACCAGTTCCGGGTCGCTTGACGGCCCCTGGAATCCTGCGGTCACGACCAGATCCTCGGTGGTATAAACCCCTTCGATATCAAGCATCGGATCGGGGGGCGACGCACCTGCAAAGGTAATCTGAGAATCCCGGATCACAAATGTTTTGCCGATGACATCAAGCTGCCCGCGCAGGGCCGATAACTGCCCGGTGATACGTGGATCATCGGTGGTGCCGGAAATCTCAAGTCGACCGCCCCACTCGGAATCAAGTCCCTTGCCACGCACAAACAGACGTCCCGGGATATCAACGGTCACATCAAGATTACCGGTAAAGGCGTCATCCGCTTCCTCTGTATCCTTGGTCTTTTCGGCCTGCGAAGCGTCCGGCAGGTTTTCAATCTCGATGGTCGGAACCGATTCCGGCAAGGCCAGGGTCAGATCGACCTCCCCGCGCTGGACCGACACCGTGCTTTGGATATCGGCCTCCGACTGGGATCCTGTCACGCTGGCTTTTACATCCGCCCAGAATTGCAGTTCATCCTTACGTGATACGGCAACATTGCGCAGATCAGCCGAAACGTCATAGCGCATCTCCCCGCCGTCAAGCAGATCAAGATCAACCGATGCATCAACAGTGCCTTTGCCGCCATCCGTGGCCGTAATGGACGGAATGGAAAGACCCGCCTGATCAAAGGTGCCCTCAAGCGTCATCTGATCAAGGATGGTGCCATATTCGAGGTTTTCATATCGTCCATTGGCAAGCGCAACGTCCCCGTTCCAACGGATATCATCAAGCGTCCCAGTCACATCAAGCGCAAGTTTGATCTTGCCCGACATCTGATGATCGGGTGCCGGGACATAAGGCCAGAATTCGGCAATTTGACCATTCACGCGCACGCGGGCGGAAACCGGCGCGGCAAGATCCGGACTGAATTCCTGTTCAAGCACGGAAATGGCAAGCGGAACATTGCCTTCGGCTGTCAGTGCTTCGACATCGCCATTGCCAAGCGACGCCTGCCCGGCAAGTTTTCCGTCCTCAAGCGTGATATCAAGCCGCATTTCAAAGGGCTTCAGCCCCGCGACTGCCTTTGACGTGATGGCGGAAATGCGGCCATTGACCTGCGCGCTTGGCAAATTCCCGCGTGTTTCTCGCAAGGACGCATCAAGATTTGCGGTCCCGCTCAGCCCGTCAAAACCGGAAATACGCCCCCATGGACCAAGATCAAAATCATTAAGGTGCAGCTCACCCGAAATGGATTTTTGCCCAGCTTTCTGATCAAGGCTTGCGACAAGATGGCCGGTGCCAACGGTCAGGTCGGCGTCGAGTTGCTGCCGCCCGTTTTCACGCAAAACCAGTTCCAGTGGTTTGCGAAGTTCAATCGTCTGATCGCCAATGATCGCTTCAAGCCGATTGGCCGTCACAGCGATATCATTGCCAAGCGACAGATCAGCAGCCAAGTCGGTCGAAATCGGAACATTGCCCTGATAAAGACCTGAACTTGTCAGCGTGATGGCAAGGGCATCCATGCCACCGTCAACGTCAAGGGCAAGCTCGCCAACGGCAATTGATCCGGCAATAATGTCACGGCCATCCAGCTCCGCTGAAATTTCCGGCACGTCAAACGCATTGCTGATCGTCGCAGTCAGTTCGACATCCTCGATCATCGTCGGATTGGTGCCATCTGTGCTTGCCATCCGCAGGCCCTTGGCCGATGCATTTGCCGTAATGCTTTGACGTTGTCCATCCGGACGAAGGGCAATATCGGCCGTCACGGTACCGTTCACCAAGCTCACGCCAAACTGATCGAGAAATTCAGCATCGAGATTTGACAGCGCCACATCACCCCGCATTGGAATGCTGTAATCGGGCAAGGCAATATCGCCACTTAACGCGACATGCTCGCCTTTAAGCGATATCTGCTCAACACGGAGCGCATCTTCGGGCAGGACAAGATTTGCAGCCACTTCGTATGGTCGGTTGGCAAAGGTGAAGTTGCTATTATTGGCAAGCGACAAAACAGCCTGTTCTGACCAAGTCATGCGGCTTGTCAGCACGATATCGGAGAATTCCTGACCCGAAACAGCAAGGCTTGGAACACTCAACTCAAACGTCCCCGTGGGGGCAGTCAGGTCACCTTCAAGATCGGCTGTCAGCTTTGCCGGGGCCATTTCGATGCCCAGATCGGGCGGCACGGCACCAGATGCAATATCAAGTGTGCTTTCAAGCGACAGCTTCTCGAATGCCTCTGTAATGCGAAGCATCAGCGGACCGTCAATCATTGCGGTATCAAGTGCGCTGACATCAACGCTGAGATCAAGATCAGGGGCAAGTGTCACATCGCCTGTGATACGCGGCTCGGAGCCGACGATACGATCAAGATCGGCAATCCCGAAACCGGCCTGACTGGCTGAAACCTCGATCCCGGTTTCCAGACCACTGGCCTCCGACCAGGTCAGGCCGGGCAATGCAACCTGCCCCTGCCCGCGCAGATCAAGCCCCGAAATCGGCGCAAAAATCGCAAGATCACGGATATCGGCCACAATGTTCGACGTTGTGACGACCAGATCCTGATTAACGTCCGCCTGCCCGCGCAGGGCCATATCAGGCGTGTTCAATGCCAGATTACGGATCGAAATATCGGCAAAGTCCGGCGACATCCGCGCATTAAACGACAAGTCCTGCGCCGCCCCCAGAAACGCCCCGATATCCGGATCATCCCAATCCGTGCCGGTTGCGGAAAATGCGACGGTTGCGTCAAGTGGCTCATCCGCGTCATCGGGGGCTGCCATATCGGCCTGCAAGGCGATGTCGCCGATACGCGACACTGGCGTTTTCACATCACGACCATTTACCCGCAGCGCTACACCGGGCATCGAAAGATTGCCATTGGCCTGAACGGAAAGCCCAAGTTCCGCCCATGAAACTGCATCGTCAAGCAGTGCCGACATTGCAGGATCAATATCGGCCGTCAAATCAGCCGCAATCAGGCTGTCTTCAAGGTCAAGTTCCGTTGTGCCAGATAGCGCCAGCACATCTGCCATCGCAATCGAAATGCGATCAAACGAAAGGATTTGTTCTGATTGATCAAATGCCCCGCCAATGCCCAGTGCGACTTCTTTATCCATGCTTGCAGGCAATTGTTCGGTTATGCGTTCCTGCGGTGACAGCGCACCGTCGAGGGTAAATGCCACAACATCCGAAGACAGTTGAACGCCAATGTCACTTGCAAGCGATGCATACCCCGCCGCCGACAGATCAATCTTGCCTTTCCAGTCATTGGCCGGACCATCGCCATTAAGCGCAATCTTGATATCGGTTGCGCTGGCCGGATCAACGCCAGCCAGGGTCATGACAAGCCCTTCGCGCCCCAAGGCGCCATCAATCTCGGCTGCAAGCTGTTGTCCGGGGCCGTCAAAATCCAGATCAAGTTTTATCCGGTCGGTACCGCCATCACGCGGCTGCAAATCCAGAAATGCGGTCGCAGACAGGTTTGTGCCAACCTTTGCCCGCCCATTCAGGCTATAGAGGAAACTGTTGCCGGTAACCTGATCAACAATGGCAATTTCGCCAAGCTCAAGCGCGTCAAGCGAAACCGCCAGCGGCATGGCAAAGCCACCGCTGTCTTCGTCCTCTTCCTCGACCGTTTCCGGTGCGGTGCCGTCGGGCAAAATGACATTGGTCGTTGCCAGTCTGATCTGATTGATTTGCAACCGACCACCCAAAAGTGCCATCGGCGACCAATCAAATTCGATATCATTGATATCAAGGTGCAACCCATCTGTGGCGCGATCCATCGTCACCTGATCAAGGGCCAGTTCAGTCCACAAACTGCCTTCGACCCGGCCAAGCGCAAATTCGCTTTCGGTTGCGGCGGATACGGCCTCGTTGATCATCGGGGTTGCCATCCGCAATACCGGACCGGTCCCGGCAACGGCAATCAGGCCCGCAAGTCCAAGCACAGTCCCGCCCAGACCATAGGCACCATAGCGCAGCCACTTTGTCGAAGAACGGCGCGATGCGGAACGTTTGGGATTATTCGGTGGTGACGTGTCAGACCCGGTCAAAATGCCTGCCCCAGACTGATATAGAATTGAAAATCGTCATCAACGTTGTCGCGTTTATCAAGCGGTACTGCGACATCAAAACGCAGCGGCCCGACGGCGGTGTAATAACGGAAGCCAAGACCGGCAGCCCATAGAAGACTGATGTCTTCGGGTTCGGATCTGGCATACACGTTACCACCTTCGATGAATGGCACGATGCCAAAGCTTTCGGTCACACGGGCGCGGAATTCGGCACCGACTTCCAGTACGGAACGCCCGCCCAGCGGATCATTATCATCATCAAGCGGGCCGACTTTCTGGTATTCGTAGCCCCGGATTGATCCGCCACCGCCGGAATAATAGCGTTTGTTCGATGGCAGGTTGCCGCGATCCTCGCCGATAATGGTACCGGTGCGCGCACGGGCCGCCAGGACATAGTCGCCGTCCTCGTCAATTGACAGGTATTGCGACCCGACGACCGATACGGTGGTGAAACCGGTATCCTTGTCTGTCAGGCCCATATAGGGCGATACGTTGATTTCAAAACGGTTTCCCCGGCTCGGATCAAGGGGATTGTCGGTGTTGTCATGGCGCAAGATGCCCCGCAAACCAGCAAGATAGAATTCCTCATTCGGGGAGTCTGATCCGGTCAGGTCAGAATATTCTGCGGTAACGCCAAACGTGGTTGTCCAGTTTTCCCAAAGCGGACGTTCGATACCGGCAAAGCTGTCCAAGGTTGAGCCCTTATAAGCGTCGGTATCGTTGTTTTTGGCGTTGGCCTCGGCCACAAACGATTGACGACGTTCAAGAAACTGCGGCTTTTTGAATTCTGCCGACAGACCTTGTTCAAGGCTTGAAACATCAATCCCCAGCCGCAGGCGTTCACCAGCACCAAACAGATTGCGATGCTCCCAGAACGCATTTGCCCCTGGGCCTTCGGCGGTCGAGAAATCAAGCCCGCCGCCGATCGAACGCATTTTGCGTTCAACCACTTCGATCTCAACCGGGATTTCGCCATTGTCATTTACCGGACCGGCGACCTTGACGATCACACTGTCAAACAGGTTGGTTTGCGCCAGATCGCGGCGTGTGGTGCGCACCTGATCGGGATGATATTGCTCGCCCGACCGCCAGCTGCGGTATCCTGCGATGAAGTCGGCATCGACGTCCTCTGCACCATTGACGGTGATCTTGCCAAAATCGGCCTGCGGCCCGGTTTCAAAGGCATAATTGATCGTAATGGTTTTTTGCGCGGTGTCGGCCAGTACGGTTCGCTTGCCAGCCTCGACAAGCGGGTAACCCTGTTCGCGCAGGATATCGACACCGTATTGTTCGCCCAGAATGATCGGCTCTGCGGTTGCGCGCTGCCCGATCTCAAGGCGGGTTTTTTCAAGTTCCTTGTCCGTCGCATGGCGTTCCACCACGCGATCAGGGTATGTGATCACAAGGTTCACCGCCGAAATCAGATAAGGCGTTCCGACATCGATATTATAGGTCAGAACCAGTGGGGTTGGCTGTTCGGATGTTGATGCCAATGCATCATCCCCGGACTGGCCATCGGCCGGGTCTTGCTCTGAACCAACTTCAGGCGTGTCTTGGGCTGGCGCGCTCGATGTATCTGCGGCGGCCTTTTCATTAATCTCAAACGTGATCTGCCCGTCATAAAATCCCTTGGATCGAAGAACAGCCTGAAACCGTTCGACGTCGTCTTCGGCACGGCGTTGCAGGCCGGCGCGCGAAGCGGTCGGGCGCGACTGCAAACGGCGCGCCGTACTAACCCCGTCCAACGCCGCAATCAGATTTTCTTCCTGGGGGTCGATGCCGGTGATTTCGACTTCATAGGGGATGGTTTGTTGCAGATCATTTTGCGCAATCTCGCTGTCAGCACCGTCGCCAAAGCCAAGCACACCACTTAAGCCCTCGTCCGAGGTGCACGCCGAAAGCATCGACCCTGCCAGTAAAAGCGGAACGATTGCAAACCTGCGCCTGTGGATCGGAGATGTGTCTAGGATGCGTTTATTCAAACCATCTTGCCCTTGAAAGCTTTGCGCACGCAGTGCAACGTACGCCAACCTGTTTGTTTCTGATCTCTTGTTTATATAAGTGCAAACGATCAGGATGATTAAATGTTTCACAGCAGTCTCTTGAAAACACCTTATTTTCGTTAGGCTCAGGACCTATTAATTTGGTTCGAATGGTTAACCGAATTTGTGCGGATACGCGAAGCAAAACCGCAGGAAGATATACATCTTGCAAGGTTTTACGACAAAGTAGCCCGTGCAAATCCGGTTAATCCGAAGGACAGAGGTTATATTTGCAAACTCCTGCGTCAAATCCCTTGGCCGGGATACCAGCCCGACCTGCGAGCTTTTCCTTGGATTTCACAAATATAACCTCTGCCATTCAAATCAAATTAATAGGTCCTGAGCCTAGACCTGCTGGTCGAGTGTGACCTGTGCCATGATCCATGAAAAAAAGGCATGGCTATGAACAATAAATGCGCTTGCGACGAACGATCTTTGGGCGTACCGGGAGTTGAGCGCAACATATTTACCCTCATCGTAGGAGAGCTGCACAGTGACTTTGCCCCAGACCAATACTGTCATCATACGTGCAGCCGTGCGCGACGACCTTGATGGTCTTTGCGCGCTTGAAAGCGGCAATTTCGAAAGCGACCTGATTTCGCGTGCCTCCTTCTCGCGGTTCCTGCGTCAGGCCAGCGCGCGCCTGCTTGTTGCAGACGCTGGTGATGCCGATCATCCTGAAATTGTCGGGTATGGTTTGCTGTTGCTGCGCACCAATACGGTTACGGCACGGATTTACTCGCTGGCGATTGCAAAAGACTGGCGCGGCAAGGGTTTGGGCACACAGCTTTTGGCTGGCCTTGAAAATCTGGCGATGGATGCGGGATGTACGCGCATGCGCCTTGAAGTGCGTGTGACCAACGAAACGGCGCGCAATCTTTATGAACGCCATGGCTATGTCCGGATTGCCGATCTTCCGGGATATTACGAGGATGGCAGTGATGGCATTCGCCTTGAACACGCACTTTATGATGGCGAAAGCGCTGTCAGCCCGGCTGTTGCCACCGGTGCGCCGCTGATTTTGGTCGACCGTCTGTCGGATCAACGCTTTGCTGTGTCTGGCGCACGTGTCATGCGGGTGCGTGATTATCTGGCACTTGATCATGGTGTGCGCAACCGGCGTGTAATCAACCTTTGCCAGTCCTATGAATATCTTTCGCGTGGTTATTATTGCAGCCTGCTTGCGGCCGCCCGTGCAGAGCGCGTCATTCCCGAGGCCGATGTCCTTTTGGATCTGAACTGGAAGCGCCTTCAGAAAACTGCACGTGCGGAACTCAGCCCGCAAATCATCGAGGCACTGGAAAAATCCGGCCAGACACCTGATCAGGCCCCGGATCATATCGATGTCTATTTCGGGCGGACCGCCAACAAGAAGTTTCGTCAGATTGGCGAACGCGCCTTTGATCAGTTCCGCTGCCCGATCCTGCGTCTGCATCTGAACAAGCAGGACCGCAGAATTTTGCGCGAAATCGAAGCCCCGTCGATCAGCCAGCTTGATGATGACAAACTTGTCGAGTTCGAGGCAGCACTCCGTGCCTATTTGCGCGGGCGCGTGCGCAAGCAGGGCAACGTCACCCCGCCGACCGCCCTTGTCGCGATCCTGCATGACCCGGATGAAGTCCTGCCACCATCAGACAAGGAGGCGCTTGCCAATTTCGTGCAGGCCGCGTCCGATCTGGGGGCAAAGGCCGAACTGATTACCGCCAAGGATTTTCATCATCTTTCGGAATTTGATGCCCTTTTGATCCGCGAAACCACGGCCCTTGATCACCATACCTATCGCTTTGCCAAGCGCGCGGTAAAGGAAGGCATTCCGGTGATTGATGATCCGGACTCGATGCTGCGTTGTACCAACAAGGTCTATCTGGCCGAATTGCTGCGCACACACCGTATCCCGGCACCGAAAAGTGCTATTTTCGATAAGCGCCGCATTCCCGACATCGCAAAGCAATTCAGCTTCCCGTCGGTTCTGAAGGTGCCCGATGGCTGTTTCTCGCGCGGGGTGCGCAAGGTCAAGTCGCCAGACCACCTGAACGAAGTCGCGACCGAGATGTTCAAAAACTCCGAACTTCTCGTCATCCAGGAATATGTCGAAACCACCTTTGACTGGCGTATTGGTGTTTTGGGTGGTGAAGCCATCTTTGCCAGCCGCTATTTCATGGCACCGGGCCACTGGCAGATCGTCAAACACGAAGATGATGGCAAAAGCTATGAGGAAGGCGGGTTTGAAACCCTTGCGGTCGAAGATGCCCCTGCTGACATCGTTGCGACCGCCCTTGCCTCTGCACGTTTGATGGGCGATGGCCTTTATGGCGTGGATGTCAAGGAAACGCCCTATGGCCCGATGGTGATCGAGGTGAATGACAACCCGAATATCGATGCCGGGGTTGAGGATGTGGTTCTGGGCATGGATTTGTATCGCCGGATCATTGCGCACTTGCTGGGCAAGATTGCGCGCCCGTAAGGGCCTCTGCAACATCCCCTAAAAGCAAAAGGCCGGGTTTTCACCCGGCCTTTTTGTCAATGAAGACGGCAGCTTGCAGTTTATCGCGGCCATAACGCGCCATCAGATCAAATTCATGGCGCAGGATCGGCACAGATAGACAATCACTGCCGGTATAGGGTTCATGGTCTTCGCCAATATCGGGATCACTGACATAGACAAACCGGTCATCAAAGCCCGAAACCACCACCCAGTGCGGGATTTTGTCGCCATAAATGCGGTACTGGCTAATCAGGACCAGAGCCATTTTGCCCTGTCTGGTGCGTTCTTCGATCTCGGCAATGCCAAACGGGCCGGTCGTAACCGAAATACCGGCATCAAGTGCCTGTCGGGCAAAGTCGTAATGAACCAGTTCGACCACTTCGCGGTTTTTAGGTTTGCGCACAGTATCAACGAATAACGGCCCATCGCGGCTGCTCAGCACTTCGACGTCAAAGCCGCGCTTGTGCGCCGCCAACGCCAGCCCCAGCGGGCCACAACCGCCGTGCCCGGATGTCATGAAAATCGTGGTGGCTTCGCGCCACAGCGCGATCTCAAGATTACGATCCAGTTCGATATCCTGATCCAGCGCATTCATCGCCATCATCAAGGCCGCCGGACCACAGGTAAATGGCAGGGTCTGGTGATAGAAATGGATGGGCGATGGCAAATGCATGGCATTGGGAACCAATACCTTTTCCATGCGTAGCGCATTGGAATGATCGGGATAATAGTCCGGATAAAGTGCAAATTCGCGATATCCGACTGATTTGAAAAGCCGGATCGCATCCTTGTTTTTCTGGCTGACTTCAAGGCGCAGGATCGGTGTGCCGAAATCAAGGCTGAGTTCTTCGGCCCGTTCAATCAGGGCATGGCCAATCCCCTGCCCGCGCTGATCAGGTGACACCGCCATCGAATAAAGGCGCGCAAGCGCGACGTTGCTGCGAAAAATCACCAGCGCGTAGCCAACAACAACGCCCCCATCCTTGGTGGTTTCGGCCACTGTCAAACGCGCGGTTTCACTGCCGACGAAACGTTTGAAGGCGCGCCGGGTCAGTCGGTCGACTTCAAAGGACCGGTTTTCGATCTCGCACAGGGCGTCGAGATCATCGCTCTTTGCCAGTCGAAATCTGATGTTGGAAAGTTGGTCTGCGTTTGACGTCATACCGGTGCCACTTGATAAAACCATGCCAGATACAGCACGCGCGGACATATCGTCATGAAACGCACAAAAGCAATAGTGCAATTTATGCGATGCTCACTGCGTTTTTTGCACAGCAACGCACCGCATAAGGTGCAAATTCAAACGGCTTAGCCGCGTGCTGCAATCCGCGGTGCCAGCGGCGCCATATCATATCCGGCCTCAGCCGCGGCCTTGACGATATCGCCGACCTGCATCTGCCCGGCATTGGCCAGCGACCAAAGGATGGTGCAACGTGTACCACTGCGGCAATAGGCAAAGATGGGCTTTTCGACGGCAGCCAAATTGGCTGCAAAGGCATCCGCATCCGCGTCCGACACATTGCCACTTGCGACGGGCTGGAAGATCGCCTTCATACCGGCAGCCTCGGCCTTGGCGGCAACTTCGGAAAATGACGGTTGCCCTGGATCTTCGCCATCCGGGCGGTTGCAAATGATGGTTTTGAAACCGGCCGCAGCGATTTCGTCAATCGCAGCAAGCGGCATTTGCGGGGATACAGTCAGTTCATCACTCAGGCGTTTCATTTTTATATTCCGTTCGTCGTTGCTGGTCGCCGTGCCCAAGTGTGGGCATCAACAGCACGTCTATCCAACATACCGCAGAGATCTACGGACGCCAGCATAACGTTCAAACAACAACAGATCGAACGGAATATTCCGGTTTCAAACGCCGTTTATTACCTTATTTGGAAAGCGGGCAGGTCCGCAGGCCAAACAGCATGTAAAGCGGGCAGAAACGCAGTGCCGCAGTCGCCAGCATGACAACACCGGCAGCAATCATCACCCAGCCGTAAACGCCGTACGCCATGCCGCCACCTTCGGGCGCGGCCGAAACAAACGGAATGGCCAGCAAAACAACACCGGCAATCGCACGGACAACACGGTCCAGGGTTCCAACATTCGCCATAACTTCCTCCTTGGGAAAAGCTCTGATGGAGTGATTTATAACATTATAATCCAATCGATTACTTTGATACTTATCAATCGCCTCCATGCGGATCGGTACTTTGGCCGATGCCCTGTTTCGTGGCTTGCCCAATGGTTGCAAGCATGCCAAAAGTTCAAAACCCAAATGATATCAAGCTCCTCAGGAAACGCGCAGATATGAGTAACACCGCAAAGGCCGTCCCGGATTTTCCGTCATGGCGTCAAACCAATCCGAATGGTGTGTTTTCAGATTGGCTGAAGGCATCCTGTGCGGATCAATGGCGTGCGGTAACCCACCATGTCTTTACCGATGCCTGGGGTGACGCCGCGCTTCCCAAGGCCAATCTTGAAAACTACCTTATTCAGGATCACCGGTTTATTGATCGGTTTGTTGCCCTGTTGGCCGCGGCCGTATCGCGTGCACCACGCCTGAAGGATCGCATTCCGGGGTGTCAGTTCCTTGCACTGGTCACGGGCGAAGAAAACACCTATTTCGAACGATCCTTTGCCGCCCTTGGCGTATCCGATGATGCGCGTGAAAACATGCCTGACTGGCAGGCAACAGCAGCGTTCAAGCAGCTTATGAAAGACGCCACGGACAGCAACAGTTACGCCAATATGCTGGCCGTTCTGGCGGTTGCCGAGGGCACCTATCTTGGTTGGGCGGATCGGGTCAACAAGGCCATCGCCAATCGCCCCGATGAATTCTGGTACGCCGAATGGATTGATCTTCATATCGGGGCGTATTTCGAAAGTGTGGTTGCCTATCTGAATACCCAACTGGATCAGGTCGGACCGCCCCTGTCAGCTGAAGAACGCGCCGAATGCCTGTCCTATTTCAAACGTGCAACCGATCTTGAATGTCAGTTCTTTGATACGGCATGGGGACCACAAGAATGATCACAATTCGTCCGTTTATGGACAGTGATGCCAAGGCCTTGGTCGAAATTTATCGCCACTCCGTTACGGAAATCGGCCCCAACGCCTATAACCCCGAACAGGTTGCGGTGTGGGCAAAGCTGCTGCCGACACCGGAACGGTTTCTCGAAATCATGACAGATGGACGGTTCAGTCTTGTCGCGGTTGATGACAATGATCAGGTTGTCGCCTTTGGCGATGTCGAGGCCAATGGCCATATCGGGTTTCTGTATGCCCTGCCCGATTTTGCGGGCAAAGGCATTGTGACAAAGCTGTACGACGCGCTTGAAGCGCACGCGTGTAAACAGGGTATTGGCAAGCTTTATTCCGAGGCCAGTGAATTTGCTAAATCCTTCCTGCTTAAACAGGGCTTTAGCGTTGTGGAACGCCGCGATTTCGAAGTCGCTGGCGTCCCCATCCACAATTACGCAGTTGAAAAGCGCCTGCGCGTGCCGCGCTGAACCAAATCACCGCATCACACATAAAAAAGGCTGCCATCCGGCAGCCTTTTTCTCTAGTCGCGCAGGCCACGCTTGGCGGCCCCCAAAACACGATCAATAAACACATCCGACTGCCCGATATAATTGACCGGGTTACGGATATGCGCCCAATCCACCGGGGCGTCGGTCAGTTTTGGCAATTCATCAAACAGGTTCGATGCGTTTTCTGCCGACTTGGCAATCGCCTCCTTGACCAGTTTATCCGCCACATCGCGGCCAAGGTGATCAGCCAGCGCAAATGTCGCGGCCTCTGCCAGCATCGCCCCGCGTGACAGTTCAAGGTTTTCGGCCATCCGGTCTGCATTGATTTTAAGATCCGGCACCATATCAACCGCTTGCGCAAGTGCCGCACCAGTTGCTGTAATGATCTGCGGCAAGGTCAACCATTCCAGAAGCCAGCTTGCCCCGCTTCGTTCATGATCGTGCAATTGCGCCTGGGCAAAGGTACCAAGCAACCCGGCATTGAAGCGTGCCAGTGTCACCAGCATTTCCGCCTGCACCGGGTTGGATTTATGCGGCATGGTCGATGACCCACCACCCTTGCCCGGTTGAACCTCGGCAATTTCGGACTGTGCCAGCAGAACCAAGTCCTGCCCCATCTTGCCAAGCGCGCCGGTTAACGCTGTTAACTGACTTGCAAAATCAACAAGGACGTCACGCTGCGCATGCCAGGGCATATCAGCAAGCGGAAGATCAAGTTCTTCGGAAAGATTGCTTTCGACATCTGCGGCCTTCACCCCGATCGAGGCCAATGTCCCCGCAGCGCCGCCGAAAGAAATCCGCAACAAATCTGATGACAGGCTATCAATCCGGTGATCAATCCGTACAAGCGGTGCGAGCCATCCGGCAGCCTTGAGACCAAAGGTGGTGGGGACAGCCTGTTGGGACCGCGTCCGCCCGATCATCACCGTTGTGCGATGGGTGTCGGCATGGACAGACAGCGCCTTGGCCAGTTTGCGAATGCGGCGACGAATGATCGCAACCGCATCGCGCAACTGCAGGACAAGGGCCGTATCAACCACATCCTGACTGGTGGCACCGAAATGAACATATCGTGCGTCTTCGCCGCCAATTTCCGCCTTTAGCGCCTTGACCAGTGCCGGTACTGGCACACCGGCACTTGCCGTCGGGCCAGCAAGCGTTGCCGGGTCGGGATTAAAATCCCGGCAGACTTCGGCGATGCGGATCGCACTTTGTTGCGGGATCACACCTGCGCGCGCTTCCGCTGCTGCAAGGGCCGATTCAAAAAGCAGCATGGATGCAATCTGTGCCCGGTCATCAAACAGGGCCGCGATCTCCGGATCGGAAAACAGATTTCCAAGCAGGGCTGAGTCAAAGGGCGAAACGCTCATCAGGGTTCATCCACCGTTCAAACAGGTGTGAAATCAAGTCGATAGTGTCGCGCCAGCAACCATCTTGGTCAATAACGCAAAAAGAAGCCCCTGCCCGTCAACCGGCACAGGGGCACCTTTTCAAAGATCAATCAGCCATTAGCCTTAAACAGCTTCAAGCGCAATCGCGATACCCTGACCGACACCAATGCACATGGTTGCCAATGCCCGCTTGCCACCGGTACGCTTCATCTGAAGCGCTGCAGTGCCGGCAATACGCGCACCCGACATGCCCAGTGGATGCCCAAGGGCAATCGCACCACCATTCGGGTTTACTCGTGCATCGTCATCGGCAATGCCAAGATCACGAAGCGTTGCCAGCCCCTGGGATGCAAAGGCCTCGTTCAGTTCGATCACGTCAAGCTGATCGGTTGACCAGCCAAGACGTGCGAGAAGTTTTTTCGATGCCGGTGCCGGGCCAAAGCCCATGATACGCGGTGCAACACCCGCAGTCGCACCACCAACCACGCGTGCAATCGGGGTCAGGCCGTATTTCTTGACCGCTGCCTCGGATGCGATGATCAGGGCCGCGGCCCCGTCATTGACACCCGATGCGTTGCCAGCCGTGACCGAACCGCCTTCGCGGAACGGGGTCGGCAGTTTGGCAAGCTTTTCGGCCGTGGTGCCCGGACGCGGATGTTCATCCTTGTCCACGACAATGGCATCCCCTTTACGCTGCGGAATGGTGACCGGGGTGATTTCCGCGGCCAGATTGCCATTTTCCTGTGCGGCAACCGCCTTGTCCTGCGACCGGGCGGCAAAGGTATCCTGGTCTTCGCGCGAGATGTTGAAATCCTCGGCAACGTTTTCACCGGTTTCAGGCATGGAATCCACGCCGTACTGTTTCTTCATCACCGGGTTGACGAACCGCCAGCCGATGGTGGTGTCATAAATTTCCGCATTGCGCGAAAATGCCGACGTTGCTTTTGGCATGACAAACGGCGCACGTGACATGCTTTCAACGCCACCGGCAATCATCAGATCGGCTTCGCCCGATTTGATGGCGCGGGCCGCCATGATGATCGCATCCATGCCCGAACCGCAGAGTCGGTTGACCGTGGTTCCGGTCACTGTTTCCGGAAGCCCTGCCAAAAGCGAAGACATACGCGCAACGTTGCGGTTGTCTTCGCCGGCCTGGTTGGCACAGCCAAAGATGACATCATCAACAGCGGCAAAATCCAGATCCGGATTGCGGTCGATCAGCGCCTTAAGCGGAACAGCGCCAAGATCATCGGCGCGCACCTGCGACAGGCTGCCGCCAAAGCGGCCAATCGGGGTGCGGATATAATCGCAAATATATGCGTCAGCCATTTCTAAGATCCTTGTTATTGCTCTTACTGCTGGTCCCCGTGGGCCCTGGCGGTACGAGCATGCAGTTCACGCAGAACCTGCAATTCTTTCTCGGACGGGATCGCAGTTTCGGCGACTTCGTCGGCAAACTCAACATCCCAACCGGTATTTTCGATGATTTCTTCGCGGGTTACGCCCGGATGGATCGAGGTCACAACGAATTGCTTGCCCACCGGATGCGGTTCCATGATGCAAAGATCCGTGATCAGACGCGAAGGACCTTTGGTATCAACGCCGTAAGATGCACGATCATTGCCCCCCTTGCCGTGACCAAGCGATGTCACGAAATCGATCTTTTCGACAAAGCCACGTTTGCTTTGCTTCATCACCAAAAAGACTTCACCACAGCTGGTCGCGATTTCCGGCGCACCACCACCACCCGGCAGGCGGACTTTGGGGTTGTCGTAATCACCGATCACGGTGGTATTGATGTTGCCATACTTGTCAAGCTGGGCTGCACCAAGGAAACCAACCGAAATCTTGCCGCCCTGAAGCCAGTAGCGGAACATTTCCGGCACGGCGACAGTGTTCACAGCGGTTTCACACAGCTCGCCATCACCGATCGACAGCGGCAGAACATCCGGTTTGGTACCGATCGTGCCGCTTTCATAAATCAGGGTGATGTCAGGCGCATGGGTCAGGCGTGCCAAGTTACACGCAGCCGACGGCATCCCGATGCCAACAAAGCACACATCGTCATTTTTAAGCGCGCGTGCGGCGGATACCGTCATCATTTCAGTCGGGGTATATTCAACCATGATTTTTCCTCCGCTTAGCCTTTATTTGCTTCACGCTTGGCCGCGAAATCTTCGGGACCGCCATTAATGACATGCTCTTCGAGCCAGGCCTGGAACGTTTCGCGATCACGTGCAATCGGATCCCATGCCTTATAGAACGCGTTGTCGCGCTTGTAATATCCTTGGGCGTAGGACGGATGCGCCCCACCCGGCACCTCAACAATCGCCGTTACCGCCCAGTTCGGCAGCATCACGGCATTGGGCGAAATATCGCCGAAATCATCAACGATCTCTTCTACGGTGATGATGGATTTCTTGGCCGCCAGAACGGCTTCTTTCTGCACACCGACAATACCTTCAAACAGGACGTCGCCCTTTTTGTTGGCTTTCTGGGCATGTACCACGGTGACGTCCGGGCGGATCGCCGGAACAGCCGCCAGGCTTTCACCGGTGAACGGGCATTCAATGAATTTGATGTTCGGGTTTACGCGCGGCAATTCCGCCCCGCGATAGCCCTTAAATACTGCGCAAGGCAGGCCAGCCGCACCGGCGTCATAGGCATTTGCCATGGCTGCGTGGCTGTGTTCTTCGATCTCAAGCTTGGTCGGCCAGCTCTTTTCATAGGCATCGCGCAGACGGTGCAACGAGCCGACACCGGGGTTCCCGCCCCAGGAAAAGATCAGTTTCTTGGCACAACCAGCCCCGATCAACTGATCATAGATCACATCAGGCGTCATGCGGACCAAGGTCAGGTTCTTGATGCCCTGCCGGATAATCTCGTGCCCTGCGGCGTGCGGAATCAGATGGGTAAAGCCTTCCATCGAGATGGTGTCGCCATCCTTGACGCAGGATGCGACCGCCTCTTTAAGCGACATGAAACGTGCAACCACGGCAAAACTCCTGTGGTATCAATCCAAAAAATTACGAGTGCGAGAAATGAGGTCGATGGCTGCGACCGCCGGCTTTCCCCAAAGCGGCCGACGCAGCCATCGGGCCAGATCGACTTACACGTCGAAGAACACGGTTTCAGCATTCCCCTGCATGTGAATATCGATCCGGTATTCAATCCCCGTCGGGGTTTCGACACGCTTGGCAATCAGGGTGTCGCGACGATCCGCTGGTACAGACTGCAAAACAGGGTCCTTGGCATTCAGATCTGCCTCGTCGTCGAAGTAAAAACGGGTAAAGGCGTGAACCAGCATGCCACGCATAAAGACGATGACATTGACAAACGGCGCCTCGGCGTCGGCAACAACACCCGGCTTTACCGTATCAAACCAGAAGCGTAGCTTGGCATCCGTGCCTGTACCGCAACGGCCAAGCCCGCGGAAACCGGTATCAGCCACATCAATCGGCTTTTCGTTGTAATTGCCGTCGGCATCGGCTTGCCAGATTTCGATCATCGCATCGTTGACCGGATTGCCATCGCCATCAAAGACAGTACCGGTGATGCGGATATGTTCACCCTTGGCATCCGGACCGGCAACGGTCGGATCGGCGATGTCGGTAAAGTCGTATGCGTACTGGCCTGCAGTCAAGCCATAGGCGAAATACGGACCAACCGTCTGTGAGGGGGTTTCACCATAAGCCATGACTTAATTCTCCATCGGGGTGCCGTTGCGTCCACGCAGGACAATGTCGAACTGATAACCAAGGGCAAAGCCTTCCTCGGTCTTATCGATCGAGAATTTGGCAATCAGCCGTTCACGGGCTGCTGCGTCCTCGGTGCCGAGGAAAATCGGATCAAGATCTAGCAGCGGATCACCCGGGAAATACATCTGGGTTACAAGACGGGTGGCAAAGCCCGGACCAAACAACGACAGGTGGATATGGTTCGGACGCCACGCATTGAAGTGGTTGCCCCACGGATAGGCGCCCGGTTTGATGGTATAGAATTTGTAATTGCCCTGATCATCGGTAAAGCAACGCCCCGACCCGCGGAAGTTCGGATCCAGCGGTGCATCATGCTGATCGACCTTGTGCACGTAACGGCCTGCTGCGTTCGCCTGCCAGACTTCGACCAGGATATTGGGTTGCGGACGACCATCGGTATCCATCACCCGACCATGCACGACAATACGTTCGCCAAGCGGCTCGCCATTGACGACACCGTTTTTGGTCAGATCGAAATCCAGTTCACGCACGCTTGCCGGGGCAAAGCGTGGACCGGTGCCTTCGGTCAAACCCGATTTGATGGCAAGTGGTGCTTGGGTCGGACCACGCAACAGGGTCGATTTGTAACCGGGTGCGATATAGGGGGCGTGGGAGCCCCAGTCACGCGGTTTAAAGGTGGACATGAGGCTTACTCTCCCTTGGGTGTCGCGTCTGATGCCGCGTCGATCTCGGCATAGGTTTGTTTGGCAATGCGGAAGGCCGTATTGGCGGCAGGAACGCCGGCATAAACCGCAACATGCATCAGGGTTTCACGGATATCCTCGCGCGTTGCCCCGGTATTCAAGGTCGCCCGGATATGCATCGCAAGTTCTTCTTCATGGCCAAGCCCTGCAAGCAGCGCGATGGTCACGATAGAACGTTCACGCTTGGTGAAGGCGTCGCTTGTCCAGACACCGTTCCAGACATTCTCGGTGATATAGCGCTGAAAACCTTCGTCGATTTCCGTAATTTTTTGGGTGGCGCGATCCACATGTGCATCGCCCAGAACGGAACGGCGGGTTTTCATGCCAACGTCATACCGGCTCTCAGACAAGGTTCTTCTCCTTGGTAAATCGGTCGATCAACCGGGTCAGCAATTCCGGGGTTTCGATGCATGGCAGATGCCCGACCCCGTCAATCAATTCGAATTCGGCATTGGGGATCATTGATGCCATGGCGCGCACCACATCGGGCGGCGTTGCCAGATCTTCCGATCCACAGATACATAATGTCGGCACTGCAATTTTCGCTGCTGCATCGCGCAGATCACCATCGCGCAGCGCAATACAGGTCCCGACGTAACCCTCAATCGTGGTGCGTACCAGCATGTCGCGATACATCGCGGTTTCGAGAACCCGTTCCTTGCGGAAGGTCGGCGACAGCCAGCGTTCCATGATCGCATCGCCCATGGATGCAATCCCGTCGGCCTTGATCGCCTCGATCCGGGTGTTCCAGCTGTCATAATCGCCAAGCTTGGCGGCGGTATCACACAGGATCAGACCCCGCACACGGTTTGGCACCAGCTCGGTCACTTTCTGGGCGATCAGACCGCCAACAGACAGACCGCAAATGATCACCTGATCAAGGCCAAGGTAATCAAGCAACCCGATCAGATCATTGGCATGCAGCGCGACGTCATAGGGCGCATCGCCAATACCCGACAGGCCATGCCCGCGTTTGTCATAGGTAACAATGTTGAACGTTGATGAAAGCGTATCAACGACATCATCCCAGATGCGAAGATCCGTCCCCAGAGAATTTGCAAAGACCAGTGCCGGACCGTTTTTCGGGCCTGACTGGCTGTAATGAATGTGTGTCCCGTTGACTGGGGCGACTTGCAGACTCATTATCGTTTCCACCCTGCTTGTTTGCCCTCACATTCGCAGATGGTTTTGGTTATGTAAAATGAGGAATTGCGTAATTTGCATAACTATATAATTATGCATGAACCAGCCATAAGAACATTCTAAACTGTTGATGTATAGGGCACCCATGCTTGATCAACGCATTAAATTCCGCCATCTGACCTGCTTTCTTGAGGTCGCGCGCCAACGCAGTGTCGTCAAGGCAGCCGATACGCTTTCGATCACCCAACCCGCTGTTTCCAAAACCATTCGCGAGCTTGAAGAACATCTTGATGCGCGGCTGTTTGACCGATCAAAGCGCGGTGTCACCCTGACAGATTTCGGCAAGGTATTCCTGCGTTATGCCGGGGCAAGTGTCACAGCACTTCGCCAGGGTGTCGACAGCATCAGTCAGGTGCGCATGCAAGGCGGGCTTTCGATCAATCTTGGGGTTCTGCCCACAGTTGCCGCCAGTGTGATGCCCAATGCCATCCGGCATTTCAAAACACTCAGCCCCGATACCACGGTCAAGGTCGTGGCAGGTCCGAATGTGATGTTGATGGGGCAATTACGGGTGGGTGAACTTGATCTGGTGGTCGGACGACTGGCCGAACCGGATCAGATGTCGGGATTGTCGTTCATACATTTATATTCCGAGCACATTTCGCTGGTGGCGCGGCCGGGCCATCCGTTGCTGGCCGACAAGAACCCGGACCTTACCCGCATTCGGGAATTCACCGTTCTGGTGCCGCCGAAACACGCGATCATTCACCCCACGGTCGACAAGATGCTGATTGCGCATGGCATTGGTGCGATCCCCGACCGTATCGAAACCGTTTCGACATCTTTCGGGCGTGCTTTTACGCGTGAAACCGATGCGATCTGGATCATTTCGAACGGGGCTGTGGCATCCGACATTGCCGAAGGGCATCTGGTCGAACTGCCGATCGATACCAGCGATACCTTTGGTCCCGTTGGGTTGACGACCAGAATTGATTCGCCAATTTCGCCGCCGGTTGAAATGCTGATCAATGCTGTACGCGAAGAAGCACAACGTCATCACAGTGCACAGGCAGGGGCGAAAGGATAATCATTTGGTTATGGATATGTGCTTACATATCATTATACATAACCATCACGTACCGATTAGATTGCCCTTAATTCGACATGGCTGAAATGCGCCAAACGCACGTCATGTGATAAAAAGAAGAACAAAAACAATAACAAAAAGAACTCTTGGAAAACTTCGCACGCTAGATGCGCATCGTGGCTGAACGTTTGTCAGCGCAATGAACGCGACAAGACGTTCAAAGGAGGAAGAGAATGAAACAGATCACCAAATTGCTTGCCGGTGCAGCTGTCGCGACGATGGTGTCGTTCGGCGCACACGCACAGGAAGTCACCCTGACCGTCCACCATTTCCTGGGTCCGAAAGCACCGGCCCAGTCGAAAATGATTGAACCGTGGGCCAAGAAAATCGAAGAAGAATCAAACGGCCGTATCAAGTTTGAAATCTTCCCGTCCATGTCGCTGGGCGGCAATCCGCCGGAACTGTATCGTCAGGTCCGTGACGGCGTTGCCGACATCGTCTGGACCCTTCCGGGTTATACCCCGGGCGTCTTCCCGCGCCTTGAAGTGTTTGAACTTCCGGGTGTTCACCTTGGCGATGCACGTGCAACCAACCTTGCGATGTGGGATCTTCGTGATGAATATGCCGAAGACCTTACCGACATCCACCCGCTTGCCGTTCACGTGCATGCCGGTCAGGCCATCCACCTGACCAGCAAGGAAGTCCGTACGGTCGATGACGTCAAGGGCCTGAAGCTGCGTACCCCGACCCGTACCGGTTCCTGGGTGATTGAATCCTGGGGTGCCGAGCCCGTTGGCATGCCGGTTCCGGCCCTTCCGCAGGCCATGTCGCTTGGCGTGGTTGATGGCGGCCTGGTGCCGTTCGAAGTTGTGCCGCCGCTGAAGCTGGCTGAACTGATTTCCTATTCTGTTGAAGGCGAAGGCGTAAATTCACGCTTTGGCACCTCGACCTTCCTGTTTGCGATGAACAAGGACCGGTATGAGAGCCTGCCCGATGACCTGAAAGAAATCATCGACCGTAACTCCGGCCGTGATTTTGCTGCTGAAATCGGTGACGTGTTCAACGGCGTTGAAGAAGTCGGCAAGCGCATGGTCAACGAAGGCAAAGGCCAGGTCGTTCAGATCACCGCTGCCGAAAAGGCAACCTTTGACGATGCGTCCGCATCTGTTGTGGATCGCTGGATCGAAGAAGCCAAATCCAACGGCATCGATGGCGCGAAACTTGTCGAAGATGCCAAGGCCGCTGTTCAGAGCCACACCAAGTAACATCCCGACGTTGCTGGTAAATCTTGTGGGGTCACGTATCATGGCGATACGTGACCCTCTGTTCCCGCAAGAATGTTAGAGATATGAAAAACGTGCTCTACAAGGCCGCTTCGTGGCTTGCTGTTGCCGGTGGCATGCTTGCCCTGCTGATCTCGATTGTTACGATCGTAAACGTGACCGCCTTTGGTCTCGACAAGATCGCCCGGCTGTTTGATGCCAATGTCCCGGCCATTATCGGCTATGAGGACTTTGTCAGCATGATCGTCAGTTCGGCGGCGTTGATGTTTTTCCCCTATTGTCAGGCACATCGCGGCCATGTCGCGGTGGACGTCTTCATCAAGATGTTTCCCGACTGGTTTGCGCGAACGGTCGACACCCTGTCGTCCGTTCTGATGACCGCACTCGCCCTGTTCCTGGGGTATATGATGGTCAATGGCCTGATCGAAGTGCGCAGCGACAATACCCTTTCGGCAATTTTGGGCTGGCCGATCTGGCCGTTCTATGTCCCGGGCATCATTGCGATGTTCCTGTGGGCGGCAATTGCCGGAAACCAGATTTTCGAGAGAGAGGCCGATGTCTGAACGTGAATTGATCGGCCTTGGTGGCCTTGCCCTTCTCTTTGTGATCCTGGCACTGCGTGTGCCCGTCGGCCTTGCCATGGTGGGTGTCGGCATTGGCGGCAACTACGTGCTCAGCCTGTTTTTCCCGTTCCTGCGTTTTGATCCCTATCTGCAGCAGTTCAAATCCCTGCTGTACGGGATCGTGTCGAACTACGAACTGTCGGTCGTTCCGCTGTTTGTTCTGATGGGGTATCTCGCAAGTCAGGCCAACCTGTCACGCGATCTGTTTCAGGGTGTAAACGCCATCCTCGGCCGTTTCCGCGGTGGTGTCGCCATGGCGGCCATCGGGGCGTGTGCCGGTTTTGGTGCGGTATGCGGATCATCACTTGCCACCGCATCAACCATGGGCAAGGTCGCCCTGCCCGAGCTTGATCGCCTGAAATACTCCCCGCGTCTGGCAACCGGTACGCTGGCTGCGGGCGGGACGCTTGGCATTCTGATCCCGCCATCGGTTGCCCTTGTAATTTACGCGGTCACGGTTGAAGCATCGATCATTCAGATGTTTCAGGCGGCCATCATTCCGGGTCTGATTGCGGTCCTGTTCTTTATGGCGGTGATTGCCATTCAGGTGCGCCTCAACCCGTCACTGGCCCCGAAACCCGAACCGATGCCGGCCGCTGAGCGCAAGGAAGCATTGCTGCGCCTGATCCCGGTGATGGTGATCTTTGGCTCGATCATTCTGGGGCTCGGTGCCGGTCTGTTTACCCCGACACCGGCGGCCGGCGTGGGCGTGTTCGCCATTCTGGTATATGGCGTCTATATGCGCATTCGCGGCAAAGGTGGCCTGACCTGGAAAGGACTGCGCCAGTCGCTTAAAGACACCGCCATCACATCCTCGATGATTTTCTTCATCCTGCTGGGTGCTGAAATCCTCAAGGGCTTCTTTAGCCGTGCCAACCTTCCAGCCTATATGGCCGAAGCCGCCGCCACCAGCGGCTTTGATCCGTGGCTTGTCATGGTTCTCATGCTGCTTGCCCTGATCCTTCTGGGCTGCTTCATGGAAAGTCTGTCGATGATCGTCGTGGTCATCCCGTTCTTCTGGCCGGCCCTTGTTGATATCAATGGTGGCGACTGGGCGACGGCGGCAACCGCGGCCTATGGCATGGGGACCGAGGATCTGAAGATCTGGTTTGGGATCCTGGCACTCATTGTCGTGGAGTTGGGGCTGATTACGCCACCCGTGGGGCTGAATGTGTTCATCATCAATGCACTCGCCAAGGGTGTCCCGATGAGCCAGACCTTCCGCGGTGTCATGCCGTTCTTCGGGGCCGAGATCATTCGTATTCTGCTTCTGATCTTTGCGCCGATATTAACGCTGTTTGTGCCAACGCTGCTTGGCAATTAGCGACGATCACAGAACTCGGAAAAGCCCGCCCGTCATCTTGGCGGGCTTTTCTTTTGGTCGATGCCAAAACACGCTAAGCTACCGCCATACAACCAACTATGTGACTACACAGGATCAAGGCATCCATGCGCAACACCATCCCGATCTACAAGCTTTATGGCGAACGCGATGCGGCAAGCAGCCCCCGCGCACGTGATGGCTATGATCTGGACACTGTTCCCGCATCCGATCCGCAACCCGTCACCGAACCGGAATTCTTTCATCTTGAAAGCATCCCGGAACGATCGCGCCTGCATGACCTGCACATCAAACCGCACCGCCATACCAACCTGTTTCAGCTGCTGTATATCACCCATGGCACGGCCGAGATCAGCTTTGATGATCAACATCTGACCATGCAGGCAGGCCAGCTGATCACCGTGCCGCCCGGAACCGTGCATGGCTTCAAATTCAGTGATGATATTGATGGCTGGGTGATCTCACTGACTGATTATCACCTGCAGGAAATTCTAAGCCCCGCGCCCAAACTCCTCGCCCGGCTCGATCAGGCGATCTGCGTTGATACGCGGTCATCCTCTGGCGATGCCAACAGCCCGACTGATTTCCTGATATCGCAACTCGCTCAGGAATATTACAGCCACAATACCGGACGACTGTTTGCGCTGCGTCATATTCTGGGATTGCTGTTGCTTGGCATCGGACGCACCGTGCCGCAGGATCATTCGGCACGGCTTTCGAGGCAGGAACAAAAGGCCGAAAAGTTCCGCAAGTTTCAGGCGCTCGTCGAAACGTTCTATAAGCAACACAAATCGCTTGATTTCTATGCCCGTGAAATTGGCGTCACCACGACCCAGCTTAACCGCATCGCCAAGGACATCTATGGCATGACCGCAAGCGAGGTGGTGCAAAACCGCCTGATGCTGGAAGCCAAGCGGACCCTGATCTATACCGACATCGCCATTCAACAGATCGGAGATAGTCTGGGCTTTCGCGATGCCGGGTATTTTTCGCGCTTCTTTACCAAAAAGGCCGGGGTATCCCCGGCCCGTTTCCGGCAAAATCAACGCTGATTGATGTGAAGCACTACGGCCCTATAGCCAGCCACCGGTCCCGCTCAGGTGCGCGGGCAAATCATTTAACGGCAGCTTGGTCAAATCCTTGGTAATTTCACCCTCAAGCGCCTGTTTGACCGGTTTTGGCATTTTCTGTCGGATCTCCCCCATAATTTTCGGCGGCGCGACGACAATCAGATTGTCGAACTTTCCGTCATTGCGCTTGTCTGTCAGGTACGACATGACGTCGTCGACAAATTCGACCTGTGCATGCTCGTGGGGGTCTGTGCTTGGTGGCATGGCATGACGTTGCTGATTGCCGCCGGGATTGGCGAACCCGCGACCGGGTTTGTCGCTCGCGATCTCCGAACTGGACCGGTTATCGGCAATCATTTCATGAACAGTTTCCAGATGACGTTCACCTTCGTTGGTGTT
The DNA here is from genome assembly GCF_017922435.1 of Thalassospira sp. ER-Se-21-Dark. NCBI lineage: Bacteria > Pseudomonadati > Pseudomonadota > Alphaproteobacteria > Rhodospirillales > Thalassospiraceae > Thalassospira > Thalassospira sp. ER-Se-21-Dark. The sequence continues at coordinate 1,041,448 of NZ_VDEZ01000002.1, forward strand.
GACGGCAATCACATATGCACGACCACCGTCAGCCACGAGGATCCATTGGTTCTTATGGGGCATTTCAAACCTGCCATTCGTTGTTGCAGATACCCTTCCAACGCCAGCAAAACCGATGATGTTCCATAGTACCCGCCCCATATGTGAAAAGAAACGGGAGTTCGCCGCCCCGGCTTCGCCGTGATCAGCCCTAAGCTGCCGGGCTTCGCAACGTATCAAGGGTCAGCCACATGCGCACCTGATCCACCACCCGACCAGACCGCGTTTTCCAGCCCTTGGCAATGAGTTTTTCCTCGCCAAACCCGACCTTGCGATACAGATTAAGCGCGTTGTCATTACCATCGACAACATTCAGCCACAGCTTTTCATAGTCGGGCATTTGCGCAATTTTGGCAGCTAAGCTTGATAAGGCCGCCTTGCCAAAGCCCTGCCCGCGCTCAAACACCCCAAACTCATCGACCTTGGGCAGGCGTGTCGCCATCTCGGTCATATAGACATAGGCAACCGCCTTTTGATCGACGCGAAACACCCAAAGGGCTGTTTCGTTTGATCCGGCCAGTGCCGCGCTCAGGGCATCATCAGGCACGCGCGCAATCGCGTCATAAAACTGCGCATCTTCCATCATCTCGCGAATGCGCAAAAGTTCTTCATCCGTTGGCGTTTGCCAGGTTCCGGTAATCATGGCTGTGGTCCTGATGGGCTGGTGGTGGCGTTACAAGATGGCAGTGGTAAACAGCGAGCTCTGTGCGGTCAAGCACCACGAACCCGGCCACAACATCCCATCGGACGCCGGACAAATTGCCAATATCGGCCAAAGCCGCTAAAACCAGCCGATATCAACCCGCACCAAAGGCCGCACATGCCAAGCCCGACACCGAATGCACAAAATGCACCGCACACCCGCCCTGCCCCGAATGGCAAAACCGCCATGGTGATCGGTGCCGGTCCGGCGGGCCTGATGGCGGCCGAACGGCTGGCAGGTGATGGATATGCGGTGACAATTTATGAAGGCATGCCAAGTGCCGGGCGCAAGTTCCTGATGGCCGGGAAATCAGGGCTGAACATCACGCACAGCGAAGATCTTGAAACCTTCCTTTCACGCTATGGCACGTCACGCGCCCGCCTCGAACCGCACCTGCGCAAATTCGGCCCCGATCAAATCCGCGAATGGTGTGCTGGACTGGGCGTTGAAACCTTTGTCGGCTCCTCTGGCCGGGTCTTCCCGACCGCGATGAAGGCAAGCCCGCTTCTGCGTGCATGGCTCAGACGTCTGGATGGCTTGGGCTGCAAAATCCACTATCGCCACTATTGGACCGGCTGGAACGCCGATGATTGGGCCGTTTTCAAAACGCCCGATGGCGAGGTTACCGCCACCGCCGACATCACCATTCTGGCCCTTGGCGGCGGCAGTTGGAAACGTCTGGGATCAGACGGAAAATGGATGGAAATCCTGCTTAACGCCGGGATCAAGTGCAACCCGTTCAAACCGGCCAATTGCGGCTTTGAACTCGACTGGACCGACCATCTGATCGACAAATGCGCCGGATCGCCGGTCAAGGCCGTGACGCTGACCTGTGGCGATCAGACGGTCCGCGGCGAGTTCGTGATTTCCAAAACCGGCATCGAAGGCAGTGCGGTCTACGCCATCTCGGCCACGCTCCGTGATCAATGGCTTGAAACCGGCATCGGAACCCTGACGCTTGACCTCTGCCCCGACCGCACGCTGGATGACGTCACCAAGCGCCTGTCAAAACCGCGCGGCAAAAACTCAATCGGCAATCACCTGCGCAAAACGCTTGGCCTTGACGCCACCAAAACAGCGCTGATTTTCGAAGTCACCCCGCGCGAAACCCTGAACGATCCGGCCCAACTCGCCACCGCCATCAAGAACCTGCCCCTGAAGATCAAAAAGCCCCGTCCACTGGACGAGGCCATCAGCACCGCAGGCGGTGTCGCTTGGGAAGAACTGGACGAAAATTTCCAACTCATCCAACGCCCCGACACCTACTGCCTCGGCGAGATGGTCGATTGGGAAGCGCCTACTGGGGGGTATTTGTTGAGTGGGTGTTTATCTTTTAACTTACAATTGGGCCTATCAAAGACATTACTGAAGCACGATTAAGTTTGAAGTACTCCATTGCAAACAAGGAGCACAAATCATCCATAACGGTATCTTTTCTTTTTCCCACAGCTCGCGACAGATATTCTACGTAACCTGACAATTCGGCTTTGCACAATTCTCTGACTTGCGCAGGAGTTTTTCCGGTTCGGTCTGGATTGCTGACACTAAGTTGAATGTGGTGGTCTTGGTACCTTTCCCTAATTGCCTTAATTAAGATTCGTTCGTTTGCCTTTGAACTTACAAACTCAACAATGCCAACCTCTGGGGTCCAGGGTAGAAATCCAATCCTATCAGCAAGCTTCTTATACTTCTCCAACTTTTGATAGTTTTCATTGTTCTTCCAATTTTCCAATGCTTCTTCTTCGACATCTTTATCGAGAAGCGCATAAGTCGAGGTTGATGGAGATAGCAAAGAGTCACTATTGCTGAGGAAGTTAATCACTTCAGAAAACCCACCAATAGGGCATACCTTTACCGATGGTGCCCGTTCAAGATTTGGATACTTTTCTGAAACTACTAGAGATCCAAGTTGGCGCACAATTGCCCTTGCAACCTCGTCTTCGACATATATCGCAAAGTCTGGACTAGCCTCTTCGCCCACGGTTAAGCTTCCAAGTGCATACGTAGGGAAACATTCACTGACGACCGATACTTTGCCATGGTCCTCTCGTTGTAAGAAAATGATCTTTTTTCTATGAGCCCTTTTTAAGAGAGTTACAGAATGGGTAGAAAAGATAACGGTTAAGTTCTTTTTTTCGGCAATCTCTTTTATGAATTCGAACAGATGAGACTGAGCACTAGGATGCAATGCCATTTCCAGTTCATCGATCAAAACCAATGAATTAGACTTACACTCTAATATCTTTTCGACCAAGCTGAGGACACATAACTCGCCCAAACTGAACTGCTTTTCAGAGTGATAGTTATTGCCGACTTTCAAGACATAAGCTGTCTTTCTCCCACCTTGTGAGAGGTTCACTTTTCTCAACTGTTCGAACTTGTCGGTATTCAAGATGTAGTTAACGTAACCGATCAAGTCTTTTCGAACGGATATCAACTTTTTGGGCTCAAAGTCTTCCGGCCGTGGAGTTATGCGCTCTGCAGTTGCACCAACATAAATCACGTTAGGAAACCCAAACTTCCTCAGGATTTCGCTATTCTTCCGGGGCCTCGGCGACCATCGAGATCCACTATACCCGTAAGTGACTGATTGCTTGCCAACAGAATAAGTAATTGAAGAATCTGAGTAGTTATCTAGCCGGTCCGACTCTTTGGAAGAAGGGAAGTGAACTGGGAATGCAGTTGATGAACCAATTCTTCTAAGGCACCCCAACAAAGTTGTCTTTCCAGCCCCATTTTCCCCAGCAAGCAGCCAAACTCCCTTACCTGGCAACTCAAACTCTAAAGACGAGACGTTCTTCAAATTCTTAATCGAAATCTTCTTCACGCGAACTGTCCCTGATAAAAACATCTCATCGCTTAATTGATCAATAACAATCAAACACCATCAAAACGAGTAAATCATCTCTTGAGTTGGTCGTCAATTTGCATTGATTTTGTCCATATGCACTAATACCAGCATCAAAAGTGCAAAAACAAAAACAGCGAGGTGAGCCATGACGGGTGCCAGTGATGGCAATTCCAGAGGTACGGATATTTCCGATAGCGCATCGGATCTGACGCGCATGACCGATGCCGATCCGCAAGCCCTTGCCGCCTATTACGACAAATGGGCTGAAAGCTATGATGCGGATTTGCCCAAGATGGGCTATGACGCGCCCAAGCGGGCGGCGGCGATCATGGTTGAGCACGGGGTTCCGTTTGATGCGCCGGTTCTCGATGCCGGATGTGGCACCGGATTGACGGGGTTGGAGCTTTCAAGGGCTGGGTATACCGACATCACCGGTATTGATCTGTCGCTGGAATCCCTGCAGGCGGCTGAGGCCAAGGGCGTTTATCGCCACCTTAAAAAGCGCGACATGAACAAGACGCTGGCCTTTGGCGACAATGGTTTTGCCGCCGTTCAGTGCATCGGCACGCTGACCTATGTACGAGAAACCCGGCAGCTGTTTTCGGAATTTTGCCGGGTCGTTAAGCCCGGCGGAATTGTGTGTTTTACCCAGCGTACAGACCTTTATGACGATGATTTCATCAAGGCCATTCAGGCGACCACCAAGGCCAGGAAATGGGAACTGATTTCCCATTCTGATCCCATGCCCTACCTGCCCAACCACGAAGATTTCGCCGACAAGAAACACATTTTCTATGATGTGTACCGGGTGAAATAGAGGTTATCTAACAATCACTTGCGCCTAACGCGCCTCCCACCAGAGCTACTCCTGAAACACCACATGCGATTAATTCGCAACTTTATAGTTGACAACATCAACCATATTTATATAGTTGATATAGTCAACCATATGCCGTTTAGCACCGCTCCCAAAAGCGCCCCACGCTTTGCCGACGCAACGACATGCTCAAGGCCCTACGCCCCCTCGCGCACCAATAAGAAAAGAGATTGCCCCATGCCGATCCCTCATATCCGCCGTCTTAAGATATCCCCCGAAGTTCACCCGGACGGGCTGCCCAAACCCCGGCGTATTTATGCTGCCCTCGCCCTTTTGATCACGGTCATGATGGCGGTGCTGGATGGCACCATCATGAATGTCGCCCTGCCCGCCATCGCCCATGATCAGGGCGCAACACCCGCACACGCGATCTGGGTAATTACGGCGTATCAGCTGGCCATCGTGGTGGCCCTGTTGCCGTTTTCAGCCCTTGGCGAAGCCATCGGCTTTCGCAAGGTTTATCTGAGTGGTGTTGCCCTGTTCGGGGTGGCATCCGCCCTGTGTGCGATGGCCCCGACGATCGAGCTTCTGACGGCTGCACGTGTGTTGCAGGGCCTTGGGGCTGCTGCGATCATGAGCATCAATGCCGCCATCATGCGCCATGTTTTCCCGCATGCAAAACTGGGGCAGGCGATTGGCTGGATCGCGATGACAGTGTCGGTATCCGCCGCCGCCGGACCCACCATTGCATCCGCCATCATGGCGGTTGCCAGTTGGCACTGGCTGTTTTTGATCAACCTGCCGATATCGGTGATTTCGGTCGCGATGGGCTATTTCAGCCTGCCGTTCAATACGCCAAGCCGGGCCCGGTTTGATTTCATCAGTGCGTTTTTGAATGTGCTGACCTTTGGTGGGCTGGTCGCAGCCCTTGGCAATATGGGTATTGAAAGCAACCCGATCCTGATCGCCGGCCAGTTTGCCGTATCGTTCATCGCCGGAGTGTTTCTGGTGCATCGCCAATTGTCGCGCACGCGCCCGATGCTGCCGCTTGATCTGTTGAAAATTCCGGTCTTTGCCTGCTCCATCGGGTCCTCTGTCACTGGTTTTTGTGCACAGATGATTGCGTTCGTCACCCTGCCGTTCTATTTCCACGATGTGTTGGGATATAGCGCAACCATGACCGGTCTTTTGATGACGCCATGGCCGGTGGCGACCGCGATCATTGCCCCGATTGCCGGGCGGATGGCCGACAGGTTTTCGCCGATCCGTCTGACCGGGATTGGTATGGCGGTCTTTGCCATCGGGCTGTATGGCACAACACTGGCCGCCGATGCCGGTGGCTTGGCGCCGATCATTGCCGCCCTTGCGCTTTGTGGGGCCGGGTTTGGACTGTTTCAGGCGCCCAATAACCGCCTGATGTTGACCAGTGCGCCGCGTGAACGCTCTGGCGGGGCAAGCGGGCTTTTGTCCACCGCGCGCCTGACCGGCCAGTCGGTTGGTGCGGCCCTTGCAGCCATTCTGATTGGTACCGGTGGTGGCTTTGACCTTGCGACCATTATGGTTGTCGCCAGTGGCTCGGCCGTTATTTCCGCCATCATTTGCGAAGGACGCCGCCATGCCCTTCGTTCCGGCTTGATTGCCAGCCCGGCTGGCCTGTGAGGAAGAAACGATTGCCATGACCGAAGAAGATCAGGTCCACGTTCCGGGTGAAACCCTGCATCGGTTGGTGCATGCCTATAAACGCAGACTGATGCATGCGATGCAGGCTGCAAGCATGCCGATGCCGATCTCGCACAAGCGGGTGATGAAATGGATTGTCAAAATCCCCGGCATCACTGCCCAGCAAATGGCCGAAAAATCCGGTCAGGACAAAGGCCGGATCACGCGGCTTTTAAAAGAACTTGAAAATGACGGGCTGATTGAACGCTGCCCGCACCCCGAAGATCGACGGAGCCAAACCCTGCATTTGACGGCCGCCGGCAGCGCAAAAATGGAAGATTTCCGCGCTGTTGAAAAAGAAGTCAGGTCCCGAATGACCAGCGGCCTTACGCCACAGCAGATCCATGATTTTGTCGAGATCGCCAATCTGATGTCCGACAATCTGGAAACCCACAAATGCAAGAAACTGGACTTTGCGGGCGACAGCCCCCCAAGCACCAGGGACCAAGGAGTGAAGAAATGAGTAAACCTTCCCCACGCGATCTGACCGTGATCAGAAAGGGATACGTCACGCCCAATATGCTGCGCGTTACCCTTGGCGGTGACGGCATGAAGGACTTTCCAGAGGATCAGGAAAGTGCCTATGTCAAACTGATGTTCCCGATTGAAGGCGACGACAAAGGCCGCGTTTTGCGCCGGACCTATACCGTGCGTCATGATCGCGTGACCGATCAGGGCCGCGAAATCGATATCGATTTCGTCATGCATGGTGCCGGTGATGATGATCATGATGATGATGATCATGGTGCAGACAGTCATGACCATGGCGGCCCGGCATCAAACTGGGCGGTGAATTGCCAGCCCGGCGATGTGATCACCATCGGGGGCCCCGGCCCGAAAAAACTGGTTGATCCGACCGCCGACTGGTTCCTGATTGTTGGTGATATGACGGCCTTGCCCGCCGTATCGGTCAATCTGGAAACCCTGCCCGATAACGCACGCGGCTACGCCGTGATCGAAGTCCGGTCCGAGGCCGACATGCAGGATTTGAAAAAACCCGACAACGTGACTATTGAGTGGGTGATCAATCCGCGTCCGGGCGAACAGAACACGGTCCTGAGTGATGTGGTCAAACGCATCCCCTGGCACGCAACCGGTCGCCTTTCGGTCTGGGCAGCGTGCGAATTTACCTCGATGCGGGAATTGCGCAGCTACTTCCGCGAGGAACGCGGCCTTGGCAAGGATGATCTTTATATCTCAAGCTATTGGAAGCTTGGCATGAATGAAGACACCCACAAGGTGATCAAGTCCGAGGATGCCAAAACGGCGGCCTGATCGGAACACACCACAATCGAACAAACATTTCGGGCCCCTTTGCGGGGCCCGTTTGCGTTTGGCGATTGATTGAGCTGTTCAGGTATATTGCGCATGCAGTCGCGCCATGCGTCTGCGCGCGAAAAAGCCGGCATGCTGGGTTGTCTGAACCATTTCCGGGTGCAGCTGCCCGTCCTCGTCACAGACAAAGGCCCGGCTCGCACCAATCACACCCTTTTCCGAGCTATAGACTGCAATGACGATGATTTCGATGCGGCACTTGCCTTCGCCGACCGCCGTATCAGGAACATTACATGTGTCCTTATCGCTGGCGCGGGCCTGATGTGTGATCCGCCGCATCAGGTTTTGCAGCGCGCCCAGTTCGATGCATCTTCCGGACTCAAGCGGGCCTTGCACCGTCAGTTCCTCGAGACGGGCGGCGTGGGACGATTTGCTGCCCTGATCGGTCTGGAAATCCACTTCCGGATCGCTATCTGTGACCTGCTCACACACCTGATGCGTCTCATCGCCAATACAGACAAGCACCTTGTCGATAAGAATGGCTTCCTGGCTCATATTGCTGATCAGAAAGCGCGCCTTGTCGGAATTGCCAAGCATCTGGTTGATGACGATTTTCGGACGTCTGACACGGCGATAGCTTTGAAATAGCAATTGCGCATAGAAAATCCACACCATCAATGTTGCGATGCTGACCCCGACCTGAAGCAAGGTCGCGTGTTGTTCAATCCATGAACCCATCGGGGCCCCCTGAAATCAAAATCGACTTGGTGGGCCGAATTCAACTTTGATCCGGCACCATCAAGGCAACGTGCCGCCAGCGGTTTTGTTTCAGGGAGATGCAAAACACCCCGGCCAAAGACCGGGGTGTCAGAGATGTATTTTTGATGGATGCCGGGTCAGGCAGCGACACTGCCATGCGGATCGATGACGAATTTCTTCGCCGCCCCGCCATCAAAGTCGGCGTAGCCTTGTGGCGCCTGATCCAGATTGATCATCTGGACATTGACTGCCTTGGCGATGTCGATCTTTTCAAACAGGATCGCCTGCATCAGGTTGCGGTGATATTTCATCACCGGGCACTGGCCGGTATGGAACGAATGCGATTTCGCCCAGCCAAGACCAAACCGCATGCTCAGCGCGCCATGCTTGGCCGCATCATCCACCGCACCGGGATCTTCGGTCACATAAAGGCCCGGAATGCCAATCGATCCACCGGCACGGGTCACCTGCATGGCAGAGTTCAGAACCGTTGCCGGGGCTTCGTGGTTGTGGTTACAGCCGCAACCATGCGCTTCAAAGCCGACGCAATCGACAAAGCAATCCACTTCGCGCTCGCCAAGGATCGCTTCAAGCTGATCTTCCATCGGCATGTCTTTTTTAAGATCGATGGTTTCACAGCCAAAGCTTCTGGCCTGCGCCAGACGATCATCAATCATGTCACCGACAATCACACAGGCCGCGCCAAGAAGATGAGCAGACGCCGCCGCCGCCAAACCAACCGGCCCGGCCCCTGCGATATAAACCGTGCTTCCCGGGCCGACGCCAGCCATAACGCAGCCATGGAACCCGGTCGGTAAAATGTCCGAAAGCAATGTCAGGTCCCGGATTTTATCCATCGCCTGATCCTTGTCGGGGAATTTCAAAAGATTGAAGTCGGCATAGGGCACCATGACATATTCCGCCTGCCCGCCGACCCAGCCGCCCATATCGACATAGCCATAAGCCGCCCCCGGACGCGCCGGGTTCACATTCAGGCAAATGCCGGTCAAACCGGATTTGCAGTTGCGGCAACGGCCGCAGGCAATATTGAACGGCACCGAACACACATCGCCGACACTCAGAAACTCGACATCACGGCCGGCTTCAACAATCACACCGGTAATTTCATGGCCAAGAACAAGTCCCGGCTGGGCTGTGGTGCGACCACGGACCATGTGCTGATCGCTGCCGCAAATATTGGTGGTGATAACTTTCAGGATCACGCCATGGTCGCATTTGCGTTTACCCAGTGCGAGTTCCGGAAACGCAATGCTTTCGATTGCGACTTCTCCCGGACCTTTGAATACAACGCCACGGTTTGATGGACTGCTCATATTCTGTTTCCTCTTCCCTGATATGGTTTGTCAGGATTGTTGTTGATGTCCGGGGATATTGAGTTCTTATCGCGCGACCCATCCCGAACCAAGACCACCGCGCGTTTTCAAACACGCCGTGTGCAACCGAAACGGTAGGATCGCGTTCGCACGACTGTCAAACGAACTGGATCGCATCCCCTAAACTTCCTCTTGTGCTCAGAAGATTTGCGACGATTGGTTGAAATCGGCCTTCGAATGTTTCCAAGATCGATCTGTGATCATCGGGAACATCCGGAAAATGCCAGGAAGCCCTGCCCGCGTCGCGGCAGTGCACAACGTTGCGATGTATCAAAGTAATAGTCGGCCAATCTGGATAGATTAAAAACAACAACGCCCGTCGTGGTCATATGGAGACCGTCCGATGCTTCATCGCCTGATCGCGCTTTATCGTGAAAATCCCCGCGAAGGACGGCTTTTTGCCGCCATTTCACTTGGTTTCCTTGCGATCTATTTCATCCCTGCGGGCACCGGGCGGTTTGACAACGCGGTGCTTGAGGCGGTCTATCTGACCAATTGGTATGCCCGCGAGCATGTCATTTTGTGTTTGCTTCCGGCCTTTGTGATTGCAGGGGCGATGGCGGTTTACATCAGTCAGGGATCGGTGATGCGCTATCTCGGGCCGGATGCATCGCGCCCGGTTGCCCTTGGTGTGGCATCCGTCTCGGGCACGTTGCTGGCGGTCTGTTCCTGCACGGTATTGCCGCTGTTTGGCGGGATATACAAACGCGGTGCCGGGCTTGGTCCGGCGATTGCGTTTCTGTATTCCGGGCCTGCGATCAATATCATGGCGATTGTTGTCACGGCCAAGGTATTGGGGGCTGAAATCGGCCTTGCACGCGGCATTGGCGCGATTGTTTTTGCCATTGTCATCGGCCTGATCATGCATTTGATCTATCGCCGTGAAGAAGGCGAGCGCGCACAGAAATCAAAACGCGGCTTTGGCGGCGACGATGATGGCAAGCCGCTTTCGATCACCATTGCGTTTTTTGGTCTGATGGTTGGCATTCTGGTTTTTGCCAACTGGGCATCCGTCCCCGGCAGCTCCGTCTGGATGGCGGTTTATGATGTTAAATGGACCACCACCGCCCTTCTGGCGGCGGGCTTTGCCGGGCTTCTGATCTGGCAATGGAATTGGCCGGTCAAACAGGTCGCAGGGCTTGCAGCAATCGTCATCCTTGCTGCGGTGATTTTCCCGCAGTATCCGCAACTGGCCTTTGCCATTGGCGTGATCGGCCTGATGATGATTGCGCTGACACGCGATCAGGACCGTGAATGGGTCGATCAAAGCTGGGATTTCACCAAACAGATTTTACCGCTTCTGGTCATGGGCGTGTTCATCGCCGGTCTGTTGCTGGGCCGACCGGGCCATGAAGGCCTGATCCCGAATGAGTGGGTGCAGGCCGCTGTTGGTGATAACTCCCTGACCTCGACCGCGCTGGCATCGGTTCTTGGCGCGTTCATGTATTTTTCGACCTTAACGGAAATCCCGATTGTCGAGGCCCTGATGGGTGCTGGCATGGGCAAGGGACCGGCTCTGGCGTTACTTTTGGCCGGGCCTGCTTTGTCGCTTCCCAACATGTTGGTTATTCGCACCGTGATCGGCACGCAGAAAACCCTTGTTTACTGCGCGCTGGTCGTCGTCATGGCGACGCTTTCGGGCTTTGTTTACGGCAATATTCAATCATTCTGATCACAGGAGATCAAAGATGAAACTCAGCATTTATGGCAGCGGTTGCGCAAAGTGTCAGGCGCTGGCCAAAAACGCCGAAGCGGCCGCACAGGCGCTTGATCTTGATTACGAGATCGAAAAGGTCACCGACACCAACAAGATCATTGATGCCGGCATCATGCGCACCCCGGCCCTGATGGCCGATGACGACATCCTGGTCGAAGGCAAGGTCGCGACCCCGGACGAAATCCGTCAGATGCTGTCATAGCAAACGCAAAACGCCCCGGCCAGAACTGGCGACGGGGCGTTTTAAATTCGATCAATCAGATCAGATCAGAGATCAAGGTGCCGGCGGCAGATCTTCTTCAAGGATGACAAGGTTCAGCGAGTAGCTGACTTCGCCTTCATCCTCGTCACGATGGACAACACCGACGAACTCGTCGCCAACACGCATTTCAATCGGATGGCCTTTTTTCTTGGGCGCATCAATGGCGATTTTCGGGTTATCAAACGTGCGACGCAGATAATCTTCGACGCGTGCGATCTCTGTCGGTGTCATAGGACTTGCCCCTTGTTCTTTCCAACGGCTTTTGTCTGCAAGACTACAGGATATCTCATACGCACTTTGGCGTCTGCCCTCTATCCTGAAGTCTTTTGTTAAATCTGGTGCACTGTCCTTTCACAAACCGGACAGTAAAATCAAGCCCATCGGGCCAAAAAAGTCGTAAAACCGGCCATTTTTTGCAGGGTAGGCGCCAAGGAGCGGGATGTTTGCGCATTCCGGTTGTCACGCGATTGTCTATTGCATTGCCCGCGGGCAGCGTTTAAGCCAAATATATGACCGAAATCGAAGTTATGCCCAAGGCCGACAAAAGTACCGCATCTGCCAAAACCGAGACCGCCGACCTTCCCCCTGCGAAGGCCATGGCAGACGCTACTGCGCAATCCCGGCCCATCCTTTACAGTTTCCGTCGCTGCCCCTATGCCATGCGGGCCCGTATTGCGTTGCTGGCCGCCGAAATTGATGTCGAACTGCGTGAAGTTGTCCTGCGCGACAAACCGCAAAGCATGATCGATGTATCGCCCAAGGCAACCGTCCCGGTTCTGGTCCTGCCCGATGGCACGGTGGTCGATGAAAGCCTTGAAATCATGGTCTGGGCACTTGCGGAAAATGATCCGCTTGAATGGCTGACACCCGAAAGCGGTACGCTTGACGACATGCTGGCCCTGATTTCGCAAAATGACGGCCCGTTCAAGCATCACCTTGATCGTTACAAATATCCCAACCGCTATGAAGACGTTGATCCCCTCGAACATCGCCGGGATGCGGAAAAGATCCTTAACCGTCTTGATGGTCGGCTGGCGGTTGGCAAATATCTGTTCGGATCGCGCCCGGCCTTGGCCGATTTCGCCATTGCCCCCTTCATTCGCCAGTTCGCCAATACCGACAAAGAGGCGTTTGACGCCATGCCGTTCGTTCATGTGCAACGCTGGCTGGATGATTTTCTGGCATCAAGCCTGTTTGAACGTGCCATGATGAAATATGACCAATGGCACGAAGGCGACGAACCAGTCATCTTCAAAGCCGCATAAATCAAGCGCGCGCCGCTGGTCAGCCTTGAACGTCAATCGGCAAGGTCAGCAACCGCGAACTCAGGCATTTGCCATGCGGATCGAGTGCAAGGGACCGCGTGACCCCGCCGCCCAGCGCCTCATACATCACAAAATTAAGCGCCCCGATCTGCGGCAACTCATACCGCACGACATCGCCCGCGATCAAGGATCCGAAATGATCACGAACCCGTTCTGCGGTGACCTGTTCAAGCAAAACAGGCCAGTCTTCGGGGCGATAGGCAATCACCGAAACGTTTGAGATATTCCCTTTATCGCCGGTGCGCGAATGCGCAATGTCACGAAGCTGCATTTTCACGCCTCCATCATCTCGAACCGCGTTACCAGCCTGTCTTCGGGCAGGAGCCCTGAAACAATGGCAACGATTTCACGCGTTGATTTGGTTACGCCACCACCCCCGGCAGGGCCGTTCAGATACAGGCTTTCGACTTCCTCGCCAATTCGGGCCGCCGTTTGCAGATCGCGTGTCCTGACAACAAAGCGCACCCGAACTTCGGACGGCGCACATTCGGATACCGCAACATCCTTGAAAATCGAATTGACGCCAATCAGTTCACCGCGCACTTCATCACAGGCAATCCCGATCTGCTCGATACGTTGATGAAGGATATCAAGTGCCAGTTGCCCGCGCTCCGTCGCGCCGGGTCCGGCATAGGATATCTGCCCCTCCCCGACAAAGCTATCGATATAGCCGATCGATACTTTAAGGCTGCCGGTTTTAGGTAGACCATCACCGTTCGATACGGCCACCCGATCCGGGGCCACTTCGCTGATTTGAACTGCGGAAAAATCGGCAATGACATCGGGCTGGATATAACGTTTCGGATCATGGACTTCGTATAGCAACTGTTCCTTGCACGTCGCGGCATTCACAAAGCCCCCTGTGCCCGGCAGTTTTGTAATGATGGCGTTGCCATCTTCATCAACCTCGGCAATCGGGAAGCCAAGATTGGCCAGATCGGGCACATCCTTTAATCCCGGATCGGCAAAATAACCGCCGGTAACCTGCCCGCCGCATTCCAGAAGATGACCCACAAGCGTACCGCGCCCCAAGCGCGTCCAGTCATCCATCTGCCACCCAAATTCAAATATCTGGGGTGCCAAAAACATCGCGGGATCAGCCGCCCGCCCGGTCAGGACAACATCCGCACCGGCCTTAAGCGCATCAACAATGCCACCTGCCCCCAAATAGGCATTTGCCGAAATCACTTCTTTCTTAAATTCGCCAAGCGTGCAGTTGGCTTCGTCGATCACAAATGCATCGGGCGACAGAACATCAAGAACATTGTCGCCTTGCACGGCGGCAACCCTCAGGCCCGAAAGGCCCAGCTCACGCGCAATCTTGATGGTGTGCTTGGCTGCGGCCACCGGATTTGCCGCCCCCATGTTTGATATCACCCGAACACCTTTTTCGCGACAGATTGGTAAAACCGCGCGCATGCGACGTTCAAGCAACGGGTCAAACCCGGCATTCGGATCATGCATTTTGGCCTGCTGGGCAAGTGCTATGGTGCGTTCCGCCAGGCATTCGAAAACCAGATAATCGAGATTGCCCTTCGCAGCCAGATCAACAGCCGGTTCAATCCGATCCCCGGAAAAGCCGGCACCTGTGCCAATACGGATGGTTTTCATTGGCCACCCTCCATGGCCGCGCGGCGCATGTTACGGCCGACGAAAAAGGCACCGCCAAGCAACACTGCCGCGATCATTGGCGTCAGGAACGCAGGCCAAAGCGCGACCCCGATGACAATCACAAGCATCGCGCGGTCAAGCCACAGTCTTCCGGTGAATGTCTGCCCGCCCAGCAATGCCGGAATGGCAACCACAAGAACAAGACCGGACAGGACCGCATTGATAATGGCCAAACCGCCGCCCCCGGCTGTCATGCCCGGATAAAGCAACAACATGAACGGAACAATATAGGTCATCGCCCCAAGCCGCACCGCCTCGAACGCGGCAGGCAGCCAGTTGGTCTGCGCAATCCCGGCCGCGACAAACACTGCAACGCAAACCGGCGGCGTGATCACCGAGATGGTGGCAAAGTAAAATACAAACAGATGGGCTGTAAGCGGCTCGACACCGACCGCGGTCATCGCCGGGGCAAGAACGGCCGCCACCAGCACATAGGCCGCCGTTGTCGGCAAACCCATGCCCATAATCAGGCACACCAGCCCGACAATGATCGCCACAAGAACAGTTGAATCCCCGGCAATGGCAACAATCATGGAACTCAGCGTTACGCCGATGCCGGTCATATTGATCATGGAAACAAGGATTTGCGCCCCGGCAAGCAACACACCGATAATCACCATACCCTTGCCGGCATCGGTCACACCGGCCAGAACACGCTTGAACATTTCGCCAACCGACAGCCGCCCGGCAGACGTCGCCACAAAGGCAATCAGAAGTGCGATCATCCCGTAAAAGGCTGAGGTCGCAACCGACCGCCCCATGAAGATACCAACCGCAAGTCCCCCAAGGGCTGCGATGATCGGCAGTACCTTGCGCAAGGCAAGAATTTCTGACCAGGCCGGAAGCTCATCCTCGGGCACCAGTTTAAGGTTCCGTCTGGTGGCGACGATGTGAACCGTCACAAATACCGACAGATAAAACAGCACCGCTGGAATGATTGCCGCGACCATGACATCGACATAGGCAATGCCAAGGATCTCGGCCATCACAAAGGCGGCCGCCCCCATGATCGGTGGGGCAATCTGCCCACCGGTGGAGGCAACGGCCTCAACGGCCGCGGCCAGTGGCCCGGGATAGCCAAGACGACGCATCATCGGGATGGTGAAGTTGCCGGTGGTGGCAACATTGGCAACCGCCGATCCGGAAATCATTCCGAACAGACCGCTGGAAATGATCGCGATTTTGGCGGCACCGCCCTTTTGGCGACCACCAAGACGCATCGCCAGATCCATAAAGCTTTGCCCGCCACCGGTATGAAGCAACAAGGCACCAAACAGCACGAAGGCCGCAATCACGGTGGCGGCAACGCCGGTCAGCATGCCCCAAATTCCAAGATCGCCAAGGAAAATGGTTTCGGTGACAAACTCGATATCAAAACCGCGATGCCCCAGACTGCCCGGAAGATATTCGCCAAGCAGCGCATAAAGCAGCCCGACAATCACAAGGACCGGGAAAATCGCCCCCACGGCACGGCGGCCAATTTCAAGAACCGTCACCACCAGACCAACGGTCAAGGCCATGTCCAGTTGCGTCGCCCATGGCAAGGTGGTCATGATTTCATCGTAGTTCACGACGATATAGCTACATGCGCTGATCGTCACAGCGGCCAGCAACAGATCAACGATCAAACCGATTGTTCGCCAACCTGTTCCCTTGCCCAACGGATAAAGACTTAGTCCAAGGCACGTCACAAGTGCGAGGAAAACCGCCCTTTGAATAAGGCTCTCAAATGGGCCGGTTGCAGCGGTATAGAAGACGAATATACCCACAAGCAACGCAAACCCGTCGCGGATGCGCACAGACATGACGGTTTTCCTCTAAGAGTTCCGGTTTCTTGTTATTTGGACGGATCGAGTTTGGCCGGGATATCGTAGCCGTTCTCGCGGAACCACTTCGCAGCCCCGGGATGCAGCGGGATTGTCGCATACTGCAAGGTCAGCTCGGCCAGATTGACCCCTTTGACACTTGCCATTGCGGTGCCCTGCACTTCCTTGTCAGACATGATTGCGTCAACAATCTTGTAGGCTGCATCTTCCGAAAGACTTTCAGCCGCACCAACGCCAACACCAAAGCTCCAGGTGGAATAGGCATCAACACCGTCTGCGGCACCTGCGGGGATATCAACAACCGAGATATCAGGCATCTTTTCAATCAGGGCCTGTTTCTGATCATCGGTCAGGCTGAGGACCTTGATCGGTGTAAATGTTGCGATATCAAGTGTCGAGCTATCAAGTTTAAGACCGGCACCGGATTTCACATAACCGGTGACACGGTTGTCCTTGATCATGTCCACAACATCGGTGGTCGAACCACGGACATATTCAGCCGAAAGGCCAAGGGCCTCGAACACGGCCTCTGTCGTGCTTTCGGTTGCTGATCCCTTGATACCGGGATTAAAGCGCTTGTCGGCAAGATCGGAAAGCGATGCGATACCGGAATCTTCACGCACAATCACGTTCTGCGGTGCACCGGTATAAACCCACAACAGACCAAGCCCGTCCATCGCGCGACCGTCAAAGGCCTTGGTCCCGGCATGGGCGTGTTGCGCAACATTGGTCGTGACCAGACCAAGGTCGATCTGATCGCGTTCAATACGGCGCAGGTTGTCCATCGTCGCACCGGTTTCAACAACCGATGCCTCGATACCATTGTCCGCATCGTTGATCAACTTGGCCACAGAAACAAAATAGCCGTAATGCGAAGATGATGCAGACGTCGAGCCGATCAGCAGCTTTTCCTGTGCGAAAGCCGGTACCGACAAACCAAAGGCGAGCACGCCCGCCAAGGCGAGTTTTGAAAGTTTCATAATGTATTCCTCCCTATGCCGTCATCGGCATGTTTAACGTTCCGTCGGCAAGTCTTGTGCTTGGTTGTTTTTGGACGGACCGAAAGTGTCGACCAGTTTCTTTGTTGCAGGAAGATCAAATAATGAGATAATTGATGCATGAAACGCATCAATCTTGATACCGAAGAAATAAGATCCTTCTGTCTTCTTGCCGAAACGGGCAGTTTTCGCAAGACGGCTCAACGACTTGGCATCTCGGGATCAACCCTCAGTCGGCAAATCAGCCGGATCGAAGATCGCACGCAGGCGCGGCTTTTTGACCGCGACACCCGAAATGTCGCACTGACCGAACAGGGAAAAATGTTTCTCAGACTGGCGGAAAGGATCCTGAATACCACTGACTCCGCCCTCGACGAGTTTGACACCTACCTCAATACCAAACGTGGAAAACTGACAATCGCCGGCCTGCCGTCGGTAACGGCCGGGCTGTTGCCACCGCTGATTGCCGAATTCATGCAGGCCCACCCGAATGTCGATGTTCAGCTAAATGACATGCTGTCCGAGGGGGTCTTGCGCGAAGTCGAAATGGGGCGTGCCGATATCGGCTTTACCGCCGATGTGGTCGAGGACACCGATAACCTGTCCTTCCAACGATTGCTGAGCGACCGCTTCATCGCCGTCGGGGCACCGGGCGGGTTTCTTGACGAAAACCGGACCTATCAGTGGGAAGAAATCCTGTCGCAGCCAATGGTTGCAATGTCGCGTGAAACAAGTGTGCGCTCGATCATTGATGCCGCCTGCAACCAGCACGGCTTTGCCTTTCACCCCCGCTTTGAGGTGGCCCATCTGGCAACTGCAGGCGCACTTGTGTCCCAGGGGCTCTGTATTACGGCCCTGCCGTCCCTGACGCTTCCGGTTCTTGGGCGCGCCCCGCTTGTTTTCCGGCAACTGGAAAGCCCGGTTTTGTTGCGCCATATCGGTCTGATCTGGCGATCGGGCCGCACCTTGCCGCCGGCGGCACAGGCATTTTTGCATCTGGTGCGCAGCCGCAATCTCAAATCACTGGTCGCACATCTGGAAACCGAAAACACAGTGGCGTAGCGTCCCTTGGATGCGTTTTTGCACCCTTTACGGATACATCCGCATCTTAAATCTCCTTATGCGCGATAACATATCGAAGCCTGGAAGGATTATACTTCTGTTACCATTCACAGGCTGGTCATCACGACCGGCTTGTGCTAGCAACCGATGCATCACCACATAACGCTTCAGGACCGGAATTTATGGCTGATTATGATGTCAAGCCGCTGATAACGGCGGACGAGATTGCCACCAAAATCGATGCGCTTGCCGCCGAGATCAATGAAAGCTTCAAGGATACCGAAAAGCTGATTGTCGTCGGTCTGCTGCGCGGCTCGTTTGTCTTCATCGCCGATCTGGTGCGCAAACTGACCGTACCGGTCGAAGTCGACTTCATGGTCGCATCAAGCTACGGCGATTCCACGGAAAGTTCGCGCAATGTGCGCATCGTCAAGGACCTTGATGGTCAGATCCGTGGCAAGGATGTCGTGCTGGTCGAAGACATCATTGATACCGGTTATACCCTGTCGGAAGTGGTGCGCCTTCTGAAAACCCGCGATCCGAACCGTCTGGAAATCTGCACGCTTTTGAACAAGCCGTCGCGCCGCGAAGTTGAAATCCCGATTGATTTCTGCGGCTTTGATATTCCCGATGAATTCGTGGTCGGTTATGGCATCGATTATGCCCAGAACAACCGAAACCTGCCCTTCATCGGCACGGTCCATTTCCACGGCGAATAAGCCGGGCGAAAACAGAATTGAAAAAGGCGGGCAGCTTGATCAGCTATCCCGCCTTTTTTGTATTCGGATCATGGTGGCTTTCTTGGGTTTCCATGTGTCCCTTCGGGGGATCAAAAACACCAAGAGCAGCAAGGTCGGTGACCATTTTATCAAACCCGGATTGCATGCGCGGTTTGTTGCCTTGTCCTGTGGCATAGCCGGTCATGGCCGAATGCACCAAAAGATCGAACAACATGTCGTCTTCGGTTTTTTGCCTGCGCGCAGCATCGTCATGCACGGCTGCGGGATCAACCGCGTCGCCGGGATCACGCTGTAACATGATGGCAAGAGCCACCAGCCCCAGTGTCACCAGCGTGCCGCCAATCGCCATGGCAGCAGCAATCGCGCCAAAGGATGCGGCAATCGCCATATAGATGGCCGCCAGCAAGAACCCTGCCCCGATCAACATCACAACCGCGATCGCGGCAAAAGCCGCGCCCTTTCGGACCGCGGCCTTTGCCTGATCGACAAGTATGTCGGTCAGCTGATCAATCATTTCTGCAGCAGACGGCCGACAAGCAGGCCGACACCAAAGGTCACGGCTACAGATGCCAGCGGGTTCTCGCGAACCTGATCCACAGCCACACCGCGTGCATGATCAAACTGATCACGCGCCTGACCGGTCACTTCACGAATGCGTTCCGCAGCCGCCTGCGTTCTGGTCTCGGCCGCCTGACCACCCATCGTCTTCAGGGTTTTGGTGATTTCGGCCAGATCGTTACGCAACGCATCGACGTCAGCCTGAAGTTTTGCATTATCAGCAGTCGTCTCGGTCTTGGTCGCCATGGTTTTCTCCTATTGTCTTGAAAACAGCAACACACAACAAACGTGCGGACATGGCATAAGGTTCCCCAACCAATTGTGATGATTTCGGGGCATAACGGTTTGACCATAAATAAAAACGCGGCAAGCGATACCAAAAAGAAACGGTCCGCGTGGGTTGCGGACCGTTTCATGACCTGTCGGACTTCTGGGCGGAATTGGAGAGTGGGACTTCTCCGTCGGGGGTGGGTATCCCCGTTACATCAGTAAGGCAAACCGACGTAATTTTCCGACAGGGTTTTCAAACCTGCTTTTGACGACAGGATATATTCAAGTTCTGCATCACGAATGCGACCATCGAACTCTTTCTGATCGCCAAAGGTATGCAGCATGGAGGTCATCCACCACGAGAACCGCTCTGCCTTCCAGACACGCGCAAGGGCCGTATCGGAATAGCTTGCCAGCAGGTCTTCGCGGTTGGATTTGTATTTTGCGATCAAGGCTTCGGACAGGTAGTGAACGTCACTTGCGGCAAGGTTAAGGCCCTTGGCACCGGTCGGCGGCACAATATGGGCGGCATCACCGGCAAGGAACAGACGGCCATGTTGCATCGGTTCGGCAACAAAACTGCGCAACGGGGCAATGCTTTTTTCAAACACTTCGCCTTCATTGACCAGTTCTGCATCTTCTTCGCCAAGCCGGGTGCGAAGCTCATCCCAGAAGCGATCATCTGACCAGTCTTCGATCTTGTCGGTGATGGGCACCTGGACATAGTGGCGAACGACCTTGTCGGACCGCATCGAACACAGTGCAAAGCCGCGGTCATGCTTGGCGTAAATCAGTTCTTCGGCAACCGGTTTTGCATGGGCGAGAACACCCAGCCAACCAAACGGATAGACCTTCTCGAACTCCTTGACGCCCGGCAGGGTCTTGCGACCGACGCCGTGGAAACCGTCACACGCCGCAATATAGTCGCACGTCAGTTCAAGCGCATTGCCATCTTTGACATATCGAACACTTGGCGTGTCGCCATTGATATCATGCAGGCTGACATCTTCGGCTTCGAAGATGATTTCTCCACCGTGATCAAGGCGCGCCTGAATCAGGTCCTTGGTGACCTCTGTCTGGCCATACACCATGACGGTCGAACCACCGGTGAGTTCTTCCATATTCACATGGGTGCGCTTGCCATTGACGCTGATATAGATGCCACCATGGATGATGCCTTCCTTGTTCATGCGGGCATCAACACCAACACGCTTCATCAGATCGACCGTTCCCATTTCAAGAACGCCTGCACGAATGCGACCTTCGACATAGTCGCGGCTTTTGCGTTCCAGAATGACGGACTCAATCCCCTGCACATGCAGAAGATGTGACAGCAGCAGACCAGCCGGGCCCGAACCAACGATAACGACAGGGACATGCATGACGATTTCCTCACAAGATCACGGTTTTTGGTTCTGTTTTTGAATTGGAACAAGAACCGTTCCATTGCGGAAAGAATACGCCTGTTGCTGTTGGGACAGAATGGACAAACCGGGATAATGATTGGACAAATCGAACATGTATTTGGTTTTGGTTATACCTTGCGCGTGATCTGGTTCTAACCATCAGACGGACGCCCTGTCGCCAAAGGCCGATCCTTGGCCGGAGACAGGTGCGATAATGCCGGAAAATTCATCGTATTTGTCGTCGTGATGAAAAATTCATCCTGTGAACTGTCGATCCTTTGTCAGCACTATGCTAAGTTGTTTCTTTCGGCCCTGCACAATGGCCCAAAACCCCTTTAAACCGCGACAGAACGGGAAGATGCCTCAAAGCCGCGCCATCGCCATTTTCACAGATCTTGACGGCACATTGCTTGATCATGACACCTATAGCTGGACGGATGCCCGCCCCGCACTGGATCGGCTGAAGCAGCTTTCCATCCCCCTGATCGCGGTATCTTCAAAAACACTCGCCGAACTGGAACATATCAATCAGACATCCGGTCTGTTTGACGGACTTATCGGTGAAAACGGCGGCGTTATCGCGCTGAATGGCAATGTCGAACAATATGGCCCGGCCAGCGAAACCGTTGATCGCACCCGCGAAGAAATCAAGTCGGCCGTCACGGTCCCGGTCGAAAGCTTTCGCACCGTAAGCCCGGAAATCATCGCAACAGAAACCGGCTTGCCGCTTGAAGACGCCATACGCGCCGGTCAGCGTCATTGTTCAGACCCGCTGATCTGGCAGCCCGCAGCCAAGGACATCGCACTTGCCCGCAAGATCGCCGAAGAACATGATTTGACGCTGGTGAAAGGTGGACGGTTCCACACGTTATGCGGCCCATCAAGCAAGGGACAGGCGATGCGACGCATGGTCGAACGCCTGAGCGTCACCTGGCTTGATGACGCGCCTGAAAACAAACGCCAGCAACGCTTTACGACGATTGCGCTGGGCGATTCACCAAACGATATCCCCATGCTGGCCGAGGCAGACTACGCCGTTCAAATTCCGTCAAAGCATGGCAAACGCAGCGCGCCGTTGCTCGACCATCCCAACTTTCGTATTGCGCCCCAACCGGGACCGGCGGGATGGAACGAAACGGTTAACGACATTCTGGATCAGATAATAGGTCCTGCCCCTAATACCAATAAAAACAGCGAGGTACTTCATGGCTGATTTCCATCAGGGTGGCCCGATCACAACCCTTCATCGCATTCTTGACCGAAACCCGGAAGAACTCGCCTATGAAATGAACGCCTTTGCCCGTCAACGGCGTCAGACCCTTATTCTGCCCTGCCTGTATTCCGAATTGGAAACACCGGCGATGACAACAATTGTCGAGGGACTGAAACAGGCAACCTATATCGACCAGATCGTCGTCGGGCTTGATCGCGCCGATGCGCAGCAATACCTGCATGCGCGTGAGTTCTTCAAGGATCTGCCGCAACATGTCCGTATTCTGTGGAATGACGGGCCGCGTTTGCGCAGCGTTCATGATCGCCTGAATGAAAACAATCTGGCCCGTTATGAACCGGGCAAGGGTCGTAACGTTTGGTACTGCCTTGGCTATACGCTGGCATCCGGGCGCAGCTCTGTTATCGGTATCCATGACTGTGACATCGCGACCTATACGCCCGACCTTCCTGCCAAGCTGATGTATCCGATTGCCAATCCGGCATTCAACTTTGCCTTTGCCAAGGGCTATTACGCGCGTGTTGCCAATGGCACGCTTAAAGGCCGCGTGTGCCGCCTGTTTGTCACACCGTTGATCCGTGCGCTCAAGCAGGTTGTCGGCAAGACCGATTTCCTGAACTATCTTGATTGCTTCCGCTATGCGCTGTCAGGCGAAATGGCGATCCGAACCGATGTGGCCTATGGCCTGCGCGTGGCATCGGACTGGGGCCTTGAAGTTTCGATGCTTTCGGAAATGTATCGCAATCACACGGTCCATCGTCTGGCCCAGGTCGATATCGCCGATATCTATGACCACAAGCACCGCGAATTTGACCCGGCGCAAAAGGATGATGGCTTGTCGCGCATGGCAAGCGATATCGCCAAATCCCTGTTCCGCAAACTGGCGACCCAGGGCACGGTCTTCACCCCGGAAACCTTCAGAACGCTTAAGGCGACCTATTACCGGGCTGCCCTTGACCTGATTGAACAATACCGCGCCGATGCGCTGTTTAACGGGCTCAAGATCAATCGTGACGAGGAAGAAAACTGTGTCGAAGTCCTGTCCGAGGTGATCATCAGTGCCGGTCAGCACTATCTTGAAAACCCGCTTGAAAGCCCGTTCATTCCAAGCTGGCAGCGTGTTGAAAGCGCCATGGGCGACATCTTCGAACAGCTTTCAGGTGCAGTTGAAGATGACCTTAACGACATGGATATTGGCAAGGCATAACGCGCGCAAGTGATCGTGCCTAATCATCGACCGGAAAAATCGCAAGGAAGATCTGGATAACATCTTCCTTGCCCGGTTTTTGCCGCAGAACCGGCAAAAGCAACCGTATGCCGCTTTGCCATTCCCTTTGAAAAATGCGCAAATGATGGATCTGTGGTCGGCCCGTGGTTCTGACCTCGGTCATCGCCGCATGCAGTCCGCCTGAAAAGCGGCAATCGACTTCGCGGGCAAACGCACCGCGCCAGTTTTCACCGGTCAGTGCGATAATATTTTCGCCTTCAATCAGTATCTGAAAGTCATCCTTTTCCGGGACATATTCATAGATAGAAATATCGTCGATCCACGCGGCCAGGTTATCAGGCTGGAAATCTGATCGTGTGGGAAGATTGCCCTCTGACGCATGCGCGTTCCAGAAACCCAGAAGAGCCTGCGCAGCAGGCGACGCATCATCATCAAGATATGTTAACGGGATTTCCTTTTCACCGCCAAGCTTTGCCATACCATTCCCAGTCACACTGACATCGCATGCATGCATCCAGACATGCATTGAACCCGTCGTCCCTTTCTTTATCCACGTGGGGCGCGGCACCATGCGAAACAAGCGCGGCGTTAGTCCGGTTCGCTTTGCCCGCGATAGAGAAAATGGGTGACAAAGACCTGCTGGATCACCTTGCCAGCCCGGTCGGTGGTCTGGACCGGCAACATTATGCGCAGCCATTCCTCCCAAACCATGCGTTCATGCCCGACACGATGAAAGGCGGGCTTTCCGGTATCAATCACTTCCAGAAGCGTTGGATACACCGTGGTGCCGAAATCGAGATCAATCTGGCGCGGCGAGCATCCCTGATAACATTCGCCACTGGCGGCAATGATATTGGGTGCATCAATACGGATTATGAAATCACGTTTTTCGGGAAGGAATTCATAGATGCAGATGTCATCAATCCATTGCGACAGAACATCTGCATTCAGACGCTTGCGGTCCGGAATTTGCCCGTTACGTGCCGCATCCCACCAGATTTCCACATATGCCCGGACGCGGTAATCCGTATCATCGGGCAAATGAAGAACCCGAACTTCCTGCGCATAAGCCATTGCGCGCCATGCCCCTTGATCTCCCTTAATCCGGGCGACGAATACAGGAAAGACATATTGCGGTGCAATAGCAATTCATCACGCCACGCTCAACCGAAACTCAAATGATTACAAGCAGCATGACAAAGCTCGGAAAACCTGCAGAGTTTCACTACTTGGCGTCGGAAAAATTCCCGAAAAAAACGTCCGCTCTTTTAAACGCAAGCCCCTAAACCGGCATCGCATCCCGATAGCGTTGCAGCAGGCGGCTTTCGGTGCGGTTGCGGCCGTCCATGTTGGAAATCCAGACGATCTGGTACGGTGCGAGCTTCATCACGCCGTTATAGTCTTCTACGACCTGTTGTGTGATCAGGTCCTGCCAACCTTCAGTCATGATCAGGTTGATCTTGGATAGATCAAGGTCCTGCGGCTTTTCAGTCAGGTTAAACACGCAGAAGATGCTTTGCTCATTGAGGTGCGATTGCCGCCAGACACCCAGAAGTTCCGAGCCAAGATTAAGGGTATATTGCGTGGCATTCGGGTGGAAGGCCGGCTGCCCCTGACGGATCGACATCAGGGCGCGCAACTGATCAAAGGCCGAGCGCGCCGCACCCTCGCGTGACAGCGTTTCCTCGGCATCATCAAGCTTCCAGATTTTCCGGTTCAGACGCCTTGGAATACCGGTTTCCTCATAAGCCTTCTGATCGTTTTCGGTTGCGAGAATGGTCTGGATATAGATCGCCGGAATACCTTCGAGCGACATGGCAATCGCCTGGCTCATCACAAAGCGCTCAAGCCCCATGGTGGCCTCGCCAGCGAAATTTTGTGCCAGCATGCTAAACAGCGTGACATTAAGCTCGTAGGGCTTCTGCCCACCGCCCTTGAGCGCACGGTAACTGACCTGCCCGCCCATCTTGACCGCATGATCGCGCAGGCCTTCGATATCTTCATCCGGGATCAGGTTTTCGGCCGGGCGCAGGCCAATGCCATCGTGGCTGGCGGTGAAGTTAAAGAAGGTACAGCCCGCAGGCGCCGGTGGCATCGCCATGATGCATTTGCGGATAAAATCGCTTCGCCCGCTGAGCAACGCATGAATGATCACCGGCGGCAGCGAGAAATTATAAATCAGGTGCGCTTCGTCCTGATTGCCAAAATAGGACAGGTTTTCAAGCAGCGGCAGGTTGGTTTCGGTAATGAACAACACATCGGGATGTACCGCATTACACGCCAGACGCATCGCCTTGATCAGTTTATGAGTCTGATCAAGGTTGATCGAGGTCGTGCCGACTTCCTTCCAGATAAAGCCGATGGCATCCAGCCGCACCACGCGCACCCCGTGCTTGAGGTAGTTCAGAACGACCCGGAGCATCTCAAAAAATACGTCCGGATTACCGTAATCCAGATCGACCTGATCATAACTAAAGGTGCACCAGACCTGCTTTTCGCCCTGCTTGGTGACCACGTGATTGAGCAACGCATGACTGCGCGGGCGGACGACATCGGAAAGATCATCTTCAAGATTTGCGGTCTTGATATAATCAATGCCGGGTTTCTCGCCCGCCAGAAACTGCTGATACCAGGGGTGAGACGCCGAAATATGGTTGGCCACCAGATCGGCCATCACTGTGGCGTGCTTTGACAGTTCTTCGACATCGCTCCAGTCGCCGAGTTCCGGGCGCAGCATGTCAAAATCGCTGACCGAAAAGCCGTCATCGGATGTGAACGGATGGAACGGCAGGATATGAATCCCCGTCAGCCAGTCTTTCAGCCATTTGCGATGAAATTCGCCAAGGCTTTGCAGGCCTTTCTTGCCATCCTGCTGGATACTGTCGCCATAGGTGATCAGAAACGCATCGCGCTGATCCCATTTGCGCAAATATTCCTCTTTGGGTTCCGGCCCGTCGCCCTCAATCGGAAGACCAAGAACTTCAAAAACCCGGCGCACCAATTCCGTGTGATCATGTCCGGGATACACATCCGCAAGCAGATTGCGCATCGCGCTTGCAAACGCGATACGTCCCGATGTTCCAACGACACGATCCATAATGGTTCCTTCCGGGTAGGCAATTCAAATGATTAGCTTAATCAAATAATGAATTTGCCTGCGATGCAAGCAGGCATTTTGCGATGCCACAATACAGTGCATCTGATCAAAACGATGACGCCCGACAATATGCCGGGCGCCGATCATTAATGACCTAAGCAGTCAGTTACGGCGCAATCGTCACCTCGACCAGCGCATGGGTGCGGTTGGTGTCGATATGCTTGATGGCATCGCGCAGGATACCGGGCAAATCTTCGGCGCGTTTGGCCTTGGCGACCCAGGCGCGGCTGGCCTCGGCAACCTTGGTGAAGTCGGGGCTGGGTTTAAGGGCGGTCAACGGCATTTCATTGGTTTTCGCCGCATAACCATCCGGATACATGCCCGTCACTGACTGGCGTACTGCCCCCCATTCATTGTTATTCAGAACAAGGATCAGGATCGGAAGCTCCAACGCCTCGGCAATCTGATGACAGGCCGTCGGGTTGGCAAACATATAGGATCCATCGCCCATGGTGGCGACGACCAGCTTGTCCTTATCGGCCAACTGATAGCCCATCGATGCCGGGAAGGACCAACCCAGCCCGCCGGAATGCGGCTCCTGATACCAGCTGCTATGTTCCGAAAGCGAAAGCGGCTCCAGCGGGCAGCCCAGTTCGGAAAACACCGTCGCGGACCGATCTGCAATCGCATCCGAAAGGCAGCGCGAAACATAAGCCTTGGTCATCGGGTCCACCGCCCCGGCATCCGCCGCCGCCAGCGCCTGTTTGCGGGTTTCGGCATTAATAGTGGCAATCTTTTCACGACGATCCGAACAAACCGATTTATGATCTGCATGGCGGCGATCCATGGCATCCGCCAGCATCATGATCACGTCGCCGGTTTCACCGACAAGCGAGATATCGGCGGCAAAATTCCGCCCCGGAAAGCGCGAATAAAGCGGGTTCTGACCAATCTGAATGACTTTGCAATCGGCTGGCAAATCATGGATATCGGGCGACCAGGGGGCGAGACAATCGATCACCACCACCGCATCAGCGTCTTCCAGCCACGGTGCCGGATCCATCCCGGCAAACATCGGATGTTCGGTGCCAATCGCAAGCTGGATCGCCCAGTATTGCACCACCGGAATGCCCCACTGATCAACCAGATCGCCAAACCGCCCAAACGCCTCGGCCGTGCCGGTGCCGCGCTGGGCAATGATCACCGGGTTTTTGGCCTTGGCAAGTATATCTGCGGCGGCCTCGACCGATCCTTGCGGCGGGGCGACCGGAACCGGCTGCATGCGCAGCGGTCCTTCGATCTGATCACTCGGGCACGGTTCGCACAAAACTTCACGCGGCAGGCTGACATAGGTCGGCCCCTTGGGCACCGATGAGGCAATCGCATAGGCACGGTCAACAACATCAGGCACCTGTTCGGGGAATTTAAGCTCATATTCCCATTTCGTGCTTTCGCGCACGAGTGCTGCCTGATCACGCATTTCCTGGCCCCAGCCAATCGGCACGGTGCGCGCGCCCAACCGCCCCTTTTCCATCACCGGCGTTCGGCCTGACATCAAAACGACCGGCACATGTTCGGTCGCGGCATTGATCGCACCAATCGCACAATTGGCAAGGCCGACATTGGTATGCGCCATGACCGCCTGCGTCTTGCCCGTCGCAAGGTAATAGCCATGCGCCATCCCCATCGCGGCATTTTCGTGCGGCATGATCAGCGCGTGCGGCAGGTCGATATCCTTTGCCGCCGCCTCGGCCAGACCTTCGATAATCGGCGGGAAGTCAGTGCCTGAATTGGCAAAGATATAATCAATCCCGATGGCCTTCATGCGGGCCAGAACCGCGCCACCTGCGGTCAGGGTGAGTTGACCGGGATTTTCCTGCTTGTCGCTTTTCATCAGACGCCTCTTGCATTCTTCGTTTGATATTTCTTTATTTGAAATATGATTTATAATATAGTTTATTATTGAAATCCGGTGGTCGTCAAGACGGCACAGCGGCGTCCGATCTGTTTGCGTGGAGAAAAGCGACCCGATGACCAGTCAACTCAATGGTTCCGTGCTTAAGGCGTTTAAAATTCTTGATCTGTTTGCGGCGGGGCAAAGTGAACTGACCGCCAGGGAAACGGCCGATGCGCTGGGCATCAACATGATCACCGCCCACCGATTTCTGCATACACTGGTGCATGCAGGCGCCTTGCGCGTGACGTCACGCGGGGTATTTCGGTTGGGCTATCTATTTGCCGATCTGGGTGATCGTGTTTTGCATGATGGCAATCTGCCAACCATCCTGCAGCCGATCCTTGATCAGCTGGCACGCGAAACAGGCGAAGCCTGCATGGCCACCGAATTTGATCGCGACGCAGCAGTGTGCATCGCCAAGGCCCTGCCCGACCGCCCGCTTTATGTCGATATCCGGATTGGATCGCGCCTTGATGCCTTTTGCACCGCCCATGGCAAGCTGTGGCTGGCGCATATGAGCGTTGATGATCAGGACCGCTATTTCAAAAATGCCAGCCTGACCGGCATGACCGATCACACCATCACCGACCTTGATGCACTAAAGGCCGAACTCGCCCACATCCGTGATCAGGGCTTTGCCACCAATAATGGCGAGCGCGAAAAAGACATCTATGCCATTGCCGTACCGATCCTGACCAAACATGGCAACATGATCTCGGCCTTTTCGGTGTTTGGGGCATCCCCGGCAACGCTGGCGCAAAATCGCGAAGCCTTGCTGTCAAAGCTTCAAGCCGCCGCAAAAAGCGCGCAGCACGTCCTTTACGGCGATGCGTAATCAATATGCCGGATGGCACCGGGGGACTTGCCTGTGGTGCGCTTGAACGCCCGGCTGAATGCCGCGACCGAGGCATAACCAAGACGATCCGCCACTTCATCCAGTGAAAGGTTTTCACGACTGATCCATTGACTGGCCAGACGCATGCGCAAATTGGTCAGATATTGCTGCGGCGTTGATTTGGTCAGCTCGACAAACCGTTCGGCAAAGACAGACCGCGACATGCCCACCTCAGAAGCCATATCGGCAACCGACCAGTTGCGCCCCGGATCCTTGTGAAGGGCAGCCAGAACGCGCGCCAGCTTGGGATCGCGCACCGCCTCGACCCAGCCACAAACATCACAGCCCGCCTCAACCCAACGGCGCAGGATGGCCGCGGCCACCACATCGGCAAGCCGGGTCAGGATCACGCCATACCCCGGACGCTTCGCACGAAGCTCTGCCGTCATGACATCCAGAATAGCCGGGATCTGTGGATCATGATCCGGCACGGTTTCGACATGCATGACTTCGGGCTTGAGATGCGCCAAGGGGTGCAACCACCCCAGATCAAACTCCATCGCACAACTGAAAATCAGGTTGTCCTTGGACCGGCAAACATCGGCCTCACAGGCCCGGATTTCGGATGCAGCATCACAAAGCCGTGCCTTCTGAAAATCATCCACACTGCGAAGCGCCACGCCATCTTCACTGTAAAGATCGTGAATGCCCGCGCACGGCAACAACACCGCATCGCCACAGCCCAAAACATGGACAGCACCGCTTTTGGTGCGCAGATGGACCGTGCCCATGCCGATGAAATGAAACCATGCCCGGGTTTCATCCTGATCCTCGCCAAAACGCAGACCATAAGGGGCGGAAATTTCAATCCGGCGGTAATCAAGCCCGCGCAAACGCACCCCTGAAAGCAGCTCACTGACCATGTCGTGACCAGCGGCATCGAACTGGCCTTCGATATGATCGGACGGA
Organism: Thalassospira sp. ER-Se-21-Dark; assembly: GCF_017922435.1. Taxonomy (NCBI): domain Bacteria; kingdom Pseudomonadati; phylum Pseudomonadota; class Alphaproteobacteria; order Rhodospirillales; family Thalassospiraceae; genus Thalassospira; species Thalassospira sp. ER-Se-21-Dark. Next base: position 1,072,157 of record NZ_VDEZ01000002.1, read on the forward strand.
CTGTTGAAATCTGTATTGGCTATGGGGGGCATCACATTTCGGACGATTGATCAATGAATACGGACAAACTGTCATAGATCGTCCGATGAGTCCAGATTATCTTGGGTGCAATGCAAAACACCAACTCAAAGGACTTTCCATGAGTGAAGCACAATCCCGCCCCGACCAAGCCGTGGATCAAACCACAGCGCCCGCACCTGCTGCCTGGGCCGCTGTGATTTCCATGACGCTCGGGGTTTTCGGGCTGGTCACGGCCGAGTTTTTGCCGGTCAGCCTGCTCACCCCGATGGCAGATGACCTGCGCATTACCGAAGGCATGGCCGGTCAGGCCATGTCCGCCACCGCCGTTATGGCCCTGATCACCAGCCTTCTGACCGCGACGGTGACCCGCAAGATAGACCGCCGCTATGTTCTGCTTGGCTTTTCGGTTCTTCTGATTGCCGCGAACATCATCATCGCACAGGCTCCCAATTTTGCTGTCCTTCTGACCGGGCGCGTGTTGCTCGGCATTGCCCTTGGCGGCTTCTGGACCATGTCGGCGGCCACCATCATGCGCCTTGTGCCGGAAAAAAGCGTCCCGCGCGCCCTTGCCATCATGTTTAGTGGCGTTTCAGCCGCCACCGTTTTTGCCGCCCCGCTCGGCAGCTATCTTGGTGATGTCATTGGCTGGCGCAATGTCTTTATGGCGGCGTCCCTGCTGGGCGTTCTTGCCCTTGTCGTGCAATTCGCAACGCTTCCCAAAATGCCGCCGCGCGGGCGTGCGACCCTGCGCACCTTGATAGAGGTCATCAACCGCCCGCGCATGAAATTCGGCCTGCTGTCGCTGGTCCTGATCATTACCGGCCATTTCGCGCTGTTTACCTATGTCCGCCCGTTCCTTGAAAATGTTTCGGGTGTGACGACGGCGGGTGTCTCGGGCATTTTGCTGGGCTTTGGGGTCGCCAACTTTATCGGCACCTATGTCGGCGGCGCGCTGATTGCCCGCTCGCTACGCATGACCATTGCGCTGATGCCGATGATCATGGGGCTGACCGGGGTTGGCATGGTCGCCATTGATGGTGCTGTTGCCCCGACCACCGTACTTGTCGCGATCTGGGGCATGGCCTTTGGCGGTGTGCCGGTGGCATGGTCGACCTGGATCACGCGCACTGTGCCGGATGAGGCCGAAAGCGGCGGCGGACTTCTGGTCGCCGGTTTCCAGCTTGCCATTGCCACCGGTGCCGCAGTCGGCGGTCTTGTCTTTGACACCAGCGGCGCGCTTGGCGTCTTTACCATCGCCGGTTTCCTGCTTATCGCCGCATCGATTATCGTAACGCTGGGCCTGCGAACCGCCCCTGTTCCCGCCGAACAGGGATAACAGCATCGCCCCAACCCCCACCGATGCCGCATCGGCCCAGCCCGCCCCGGCAGTGTCACCACTGCCGGGGTTTTCTTCCACCATATGACCCCGAATACACAAAAGGGCAGCGAACCACCGCTACCCCGAAACAAAACAAGGCAGGCCGGAGCCTGCCTTGTAATTTTGTGCTCTAAAGCTTGTTAACAGCCAGACCACAACCTGTCTTCTGCTAAAAGACATGCTTATTGTCAGCGCAACAGAGCCATGGGTCAAGCGTCAAACACCCCATCATAAGAATAGCCGACCTATCCCTTAACCCCAAAAGGATAGAAGACGCATATCCCCCACTGCTTTAGCATCCCATTATGTTAATTCGATAAACTGGACTTTTGGGGGATACCAATGCCGTCTTACCGTTTTTCATTCGACCTTGGCACCAATTCGATTGGCTGGGCGGTTTTTGAACTTGATCCCAAGAACCGGCCCGTCAACCTCTCCGATTGCGGCGTGCGGATTTTCCCCGATGGCCGCAACCCCAAAGACAAAAGCTCGCTTGCTGTTGCCAGACGCGAAGCCCGCGCCATGCGCCGCCGCCGGGACCGCTACCTGAAACGACGCGGCGAACTGATGGAACGTCTTGTCGCAAACGGTTTGATGCCGGAATCGCGCGACGACCAAAAGGCACTGGAAGGCCTCGATCCCTATGCCCTGCGCGCAACCGGACTGGATGAGGCCTTGCCGCCCCATCATTTTGGGCGCGCCTTGTTTCACCTTAATCAGCGACGCGGTTTCAAATCAAACCGCAAGACAGATCGTGGTGAAAACAGTGAAAGCGGCATTACCAAAATCGGTATGAAAAAGCTGCAAGAAGCCCTTCTTGCCGAAGGATGCCGAACCCTTGGCGAATTGCAGCATCGCCATCATCAGGCCAACCAGACCCCTACCATGGATATCAATCCCAAATCGGTACGCGCCAAACTGCGCGGCGAAGGGGCCAAGGCCGCCTATGACTTCTATCCGTCCCGCGACGCCGTCGAAGATGAATTCAACAAATTATGGACCAGCCAGAAACGCTTCCACCCCGACCTTCTGACCGATGCCGCCCGCGACACCATCCATGATGCCATTTTTTATCAGCGCAAACTCAAAACCCCCGACGTCGGAAGATGCAGCTTCAACCCGGCAGAGGAACGGGTTGCCCGTGCCATGCCCATTGCACAGCATTTCCGCATCTTGCAGTTTGTCGGTGACCTGCGGCTGATTGATGCTGATCTGGTGCGCCACCCGCTCAAAAATGATCAGAAAACCGCCCTGTATCGCGCCCTGCTCGCCAAAGGCAAGCTGACCTTCAAAGCCATGCGCAAAACTATCGGCATCGGATCGGAATATGCCTTTTCCCATGAAAGTGAAAAGCAATCGGAATTCAAGGGCGATGAAACCGCCGCCAGACTGGCCGGGCTAAAATATTTCGGCCCGAAATGGCGTGAACTGTCATTCAATGATCAAAGCGAAATCGTTGACAGGCTGTTGCACGAGGAAAACGAGGAAATCCTGATCGAATATCTTCAGGATCGTTTCGGCTTTGATCGCGACCACTGCGAAGCCATCGCCGATGCACCCCTGCCCGATGGCCACACCCGCCTTGGCAAAACCGCCCTTGAAACGCTTGTTGAAATCATGCGCGACGATCATCTTCCCTATGATCAGGCCTGCACGAAGGCGGGTTACGAACACGCCCTGCCGCCTGATGGCGTGATCCTTGACAATCTTCCCTATTACGGGATTGCCCTTGAACGCCATGTCGCCTTTGGCGATGGCAAAAGTGACGATCTCGAAAAGCGATACGGCAAAATCGCCAATCCCACCGTGCATATTGCCCTTAATCAGTTGCGCAAGGTGATCAATGCCCTGATAGACCGATACGGCCACCCGGATCAGATCGTGATGGAAATCGCCCGCGACCTGAAACAAAGCAAGGCCAAACGCGACGAACTCAACAAGGAACAAAAGAAAAATCAGGACAAAAACGACCAGCGCCGCCAGAAACTGCAAGAAGCCCATATTGCCGTCAATGCCGAAAACATGCTGCGCATGCGTCTGTGGGAAGAACTGGACGAGGATAATTCTGCCGCCCGCGCCTGCCCGTTTACCGGCGAACAGATTTCAATGGCGCTGTTATTCTCGCCCAAAGTCGAAATCGAACATATCCTGCCTTTTTCGCGCTCTCTCGATAACAGCCCGGCCAACAAGACTCTGTGCATGGCATGGGCCAACCGCGCCAAGGGCAATCGCAGCCCGTGGGAGGCCTTCGGGCGTGACGGCGAACCCGGTTTTGACTGGCCGGAAATCACCACCCGCGCTGCCCGCCTGCCCAAAAACAAATCATGGCGCTTTGGCCCCGATGCCATGGAACGACTGGAACGCGATGGCGATTTTCTGGATCGCCAATTGACTGACACCCAGTATCTCAGCCGCATCGCCCGCGAATATGCTACCAAAATCTGCGACCCCAACCAGGTCTGGGTCACGCCGGGCCGCCTGACCGCATGGCTGCGGCGCAACTGGGGCCTGAACGGCATCCTGCCAACCGGCAATGCCACCAAGAATCGCGACGATCACCGCCATCATGCCATTGACGCGATTGTCGTCGGCCTGACAGATCGTGGCATCCTCAACCGGGTCTCGCGCAGTGCCGCCCTTGCCGAGGCCGAAGACCTTGACCACAGCATCGCCGAAATGCCCGATCCATTTGAGGGCTTCCGCGACAACATCCGCCACAAACTCGAACAGATTGTTGTCTCTCACAAACCCGATGCCGGATTTGTGCCGGGCCACCCCAAAGGGGATGCAACACCGGGCGCACTGCATAACGACACCGCCTATGGCATCATCAAAACCGACGCCAAGGGCATGTCCGAAGTCGTGACCCGCAAGGATGTCCTGTCCTTCAAGGGGACAAAGGAAATCGAAACCATTCGCGATGCGGCAACCCGCCAAAGCCTCCTCGATGCCGTTGCCGCTGTGCCTTCCGGGGTGGCCTTCACGAACGCCCTGCGCGACTGGTCCGCCCGAACCGGAACCAAACGGGTGCGCGTCAAATCCAATATGTCGGTCATTCCCATTCATGACCGCGATGGCAAGGCCTATAAGGGCTATAAGGGGGATGGCAATCTGTGCGCCGAAATCTATGAACGCCCCGATGGGAAATGGGGCGATGAAATCATTTCGCGTTTTGATGCCGTCCAACCGGGCTTCATGCCACAATGGCAACGCGATTTCCCAGCCGCCCGCCGGGTCATGCGGCTGTTTCGCGATGATATGATCATCGCCGAGATTGACGGAGTCATGACGGTTTGCCGAATTGTTAAAATGTCTCCCGGCAAGGTTGTATTTACCCCGCATCATGAAGCAAACACAGACAGTCGAAACCGGGATAAAGATGATCCGTTTTCGTTCCATACATGTAGCGGCGAGAGCCTTCGGAAGCGCAAAGCCCGCAAATTGTTTGTCGATCCGCTCGGCAAGGTGCGCGGTTATCCGGCGGAGGACGGCTAATGGACCGGATCATCGAAATCGCCAGCGATGACCGCCATCTTGCGATTGCGCGTGGCTCCATGGAAATCCGGGCGGGAAATGATGTTGTGGGGCGCGTGCCGCTTGATGATATCGGGGCGCTGATCTGTTCGGCGCATGGCCTGACCTATTCCAACAACCTGATTGCCAAACTGGCCGAACGGTCCGTGCCGGTCGTGCTGTGCGGCCCCAATCACATGCCAGTCGGCTATCTGATGGCAACCAATGCCCATCACCAGCAATCAAAACGCATCATGGCGCAGGCCGATGCCAGCCGTGCGCTCAAAAACCGGCTGTGGAAACAGCTTGTCCAGACCAAGATCGAGGCACAGGCAGCCGTCCTTGAAACACTGGGCAAGCCCCATGTTCCAGTCGGCTCCCTGATCCGGCATGTCAAATCCGGCGATCCCGAAAATATCGAAGGCCAGGCGGCCCAGCGATACTGGCAATTGATGTTTGGTAATGATTTCCGCCGTGACCGTTTCGGCAGCGGCCCCAACGCCGCCCTTAATTACGGCTATGCCGTTTTGCGTGCGGCCACCGCGCGCGCCACCATGGCGGCGGGGCTGCACCCATCCCTTGGCCTGCATCATCGCAGCGGGGCAAACCCGATGAACCTGGTTGATGATCTGATCGAACCGTTCCGCCCGATTGTTGATCTGATTGTGTTCCGCCTTTGGGTCGATAACAGTGACATAGAACTGCACGGCGATACCAAACGCCTGCTTGCCACCGTCACCGCGCATGATCTGCCAACCGATGCCGGGGCCTCGCCGGTCATGCAATGCCTGCATCGCCTCGCAGGCTCACTGGCGCAATGCTATCTTGGTGAAACACAAAGCCTTTCCCTGCCACTCGCCCCATTGCCGCTTGAACTGGGTTAGGAACATGTTATCGGGATACCGAATGATGTGGATGATGGTGCTGTTTGATTTGCCGGTCACAACCAAAAAAGAACGCAAGGCCGCAACCGGCTTTCGCAACCACCTCCTCGACCTCGGCTTCGAAATGGCCCAGTTTTCCGTCTATCTGCGTTTCTGTGCCGGCAAGGAACAGGCAGAAAGCATGACGCGCAAGGTCCATATGAAACTGCCCGCTGGCGGCAAGGTCGATATCCTGTATTTCACCGACAAGCAATACGAGAATATTGTTTCCTATACCGGCAGAACAAAACAGGATTCGCGTAAAAATCCCAGCCAGTTTGAAATGTTCTGAGCGACGGATTTGACGGTTCTAACCTTGCCAAAACGTCAAAAAAGCCCCTGAAATCAGGGGCTTTTCCGAAAGTGGTTTTAGCAGAAGAGAGATTGTGGTCCAACCGCAACATATCGGGCTGAATATGGTCAGGCAGTTGGGTTTTAGCAGAAGAGAGATTGTGGTCCAACCGCAACGGCTCTGTGTGCCGCCATGCACAAGATGCCGTTTTAGCAGAAGAGAGATTGTGGTCCAACCGCAACGCGCTGCTCCTGCATTTACTGCGGCAAAGAGTTTTAGCAGAAGAGAGAT
>NZ_VDEZ01000003.1:300000-378355 GCF_017922435.1 Thalassospira sp. ER-Se-21-Dark
CGATGTGACATCGCCCGGCTTGGCGGTGAAGGAAACGGCATTGACCGCCTTCACCCCGCCAAAGGCAATCGACAGGTTTTCCACCACCAGACCATCGGACTTGGCGTAATCCTTAAGACCTGCCTCGATCTCGTGCGCCGGGGTGGCGGTGACGCCGCGCTTGGTCAGCGGAATGAACCGTTCGATCACGCCAACAATCCCGCGCGGTGCAATCAGCAACACGACAATCAAAAGGCCGCCAAAAATCAGCAGGCGATATTCGGCAAAGTCGGCCAGCAGTTCGGGCAACAACACCGAAACCGATGCCCCCACCAGCGGCCCCAGAACCGTGCCCGCCCCGCCCAGAATGACGGCAAACAGATACAGGATCGACTGACTAAGCGGGAAGTTTGACGGTGCGATAAACATCATAAGCGGTGCAAACAACGCCCCGGCAAGCCCCGCCATGGCAGCCGCAATGGCAAAGCCCGATGCCTTGACGGCAAAGGCGTTATAGCCAAGCGAACTTGCGGCGATTTCAGCATCGCGCATGCTGGTCATCGCCATGCCCCAGCCACTTGTCGCCAACCGACGGAAGGCAAAAAGCGCAACCCCGGCCAGAACGACACACAGCATCACAAGGTCGCGTTCGCTAAACATATAGCCAAACAATTCGGGCATCGGGAAACCCATCAGGCCGTTTTGCCCACCCGTAAGCGCACGCCATTCAATCGCGCCATGTTCGACAATAAAGGCAAAGGCAATCGTCACCATGGCAAGGAACGGCCCCGCCATCCGCACCGCCGAAAGTGCCAGGACACAGCCCGCCACCCCGGCAATCAGGGTCGATGCAATCAGCGCCATCCAGAAGTTAAGACCCGCCAAAGTCAGGATGGCACTGGCATAGGCGCCGATGGCAAAAAACCCGACCTGCCCCAGCGACACCAGCCCGGTCAGGCCATACAAAACATTCAGCCCCACACACAAAACCGTGGTGATGGCGACAAGGCCAATGACGAACTGGGTATAGCCGCCGGTGATCGTGACACCGATCAAACCGGCAATGATGGCGGCCAGGATGGTGGCATCAAGGGCGATGGGTTTATTGAGTTTGGGCATCGGATTTTTGAATTTGATTTCGCGTTTCATCATCAGACCTTCTTGATCGCAGCACGGCCAAACAGGCCGCTTGGTTTGATGGTCAGAACCGCGATCACAAGCGCGAAGACGACGATGAAGGTGTAGGACGATCCGAGATAGGTGGTCACACCGGCCTCAACCAGACCATAGATAAAGCCAGCCAACATCACACTATAGGCCGATGTCATGCCGCCCAGAATGGCAACCGCAAAGGCCTTGAGGCCAAAAAGCGTGCCCATATCGGAATGCACCGAAAACAGCGGCGCAATCAGAAGCCCGGCACACCCGGCCAGCATCGATGAAATGGCAAAGGATCCGGTCACCATCAAAGTGGTGTTGATCCCCATCAGCTTGGCTGCCTGAAGGTTCTGCACGACGGCCAAAAGGGCCCGGCCCTGACGGGTATGGCGGAACAGGGCATGCAGTGCGAGTGCGACACCAATGGCCGCCGCCGGGATCAGGATTTGTTGCGGGTAAACGCCGGTGCCAAACACGTTCCAGCTTTCCCCGACAAGGGCGGATGGCAGGGTGCGGGGTTCGTTGCCAAAGGTAAACAGTACCGCGTTATCAAGCAAAATACCGCCTGCGACGGTGGCCATCAGCCATGCTTCGGAATTGCGAATGGCAAACGGACGGACAAGGAAAAATTCAACCAGAATACCGGCAAGCCCGCAGCACAAAATGGCCAACGGATAACCGACAATGACCGGAAACCCGTATCGTTCGCAGAACACAAAGCCCAGAACAGCGCCCAGCATCACCATCGATCCTTGCGCGAAATTGACCTTGGAGGACACCGAATAGGTGATCTGGAAACCAAGTGCGATCAGCCCGTACATACTGCCCAGACCGATCCCGGTTATCAGAGCTGCGATTAAAAGTGTCATTGCCAGCCGCCTGCCTATGCCGTGCACGTAAGTGCATCATTTAAAATGGATAAATCCCTGTCGGCGCGCATTGGGAACACGTCGACAGGGTTGAGGGTCAGGACCCTATTGCTTATTTGATCGGAATGATCTGGCCTTCGACGAAATGCGCGAAGGTGTAGTCTTCCGGACCAAGCGCATCCTGATCGTCCGGGGTGAACGGCTTGTCATAGGTTTTGATCATGCCTTCGACACTGCTGATTTCGTACATGGCTTCGCGGATGGCCGGCCCTTCGGTCGAACCTGCCTTTTCAATGGCGGCTGCGATCAGAAGGGTCGCGTCATAGGCGTTGGCGATGCCGGTCGCCGGGGTCACGTCGGCAAGGGTTTCGATTTCCGGGAACTTTTCCTGAAGTTTGACGAACATCGGATTAGCCGGATCGGTGAACAGATAGGTCTGGATGAAGTGGACTTTCTCGCCCGACTTGCCAGCCAGTTCGGTGAAGCGGCCACCGGCCGGACCCCAATGCGATGAAATCGGAACATCCCAGCCCATGCGATCAAGCGACTTGATCACCTGTGCGGTCGGGGCAACGTTGGCAACGACAAACAGGGAATCAGCGCCGTTTTCCTTTAGACGGGTCAGCTGCGGGACGACATCGACATCGTTTGACTCAAACTTTTCGATCCCGGCATGATCCATGCCACGCTTTTCAAGCGCCTTGAGCAAGCCCTTCTCATTCGACTCCCCCCACGGGTTGTTGATCAGGATCATGCCCGGTTTCTTGGCACCGTAATTGGCGATCAGATATTCCGTGATGGCTTCGTCGACATATTCATCAACAGCCGAAACGCGGAAGACATAGTTTTCATCCGCACCGTTTTTGGTGATCCCGGTTCCGGCAGCCCACGGGCCGATGAACGGGATTTTCTGTTGGTTAACGTACGGCACGATGGCAAAGGATACCGGCGTATCAAGACCGCCAATGATCGCCGCAACGCCTTCGCGCTGGGCCAGTTCACGGGCCGCAACCAGACCCTTGCCCGGGTTGCTTTCATCATCACGCGATACAAGTTCAAGCGGCTTGCCAAGAACACCGCCCTCGGCATTGATCTTGTCAATCGCAAGGGTGATGCCACGCGTAATGGCTTCACCCGATTTGGCCGACTGACCACTGAGTGCGGCAACAAGGCCAAGCTTCACAGTGTCTTCTGCACGGGCATCATGGGAAGGCAAGGTAGTGGCGAACATCAGCGCAGCAGCAGCCCCGAGAAGGGCGGCACGCCGCGTTATTTTCCGGAAAGGCGAAGAAATAGGCATGTGAGACTCCCTGATTATGTGTCTGCGTCGTCCGGCGTCGCAAATTCGGCATGCGCACCAAATCGTCACCGCACTGCAGCAAGCGACATGCCAAGAATCACAATCATTCAAAATCAGTGACTTAGGCGTTTTTCGATCCGGGCAGAAAACAGAATTGCCTCATGTATACGCAGATTGCATGCAATTTTTGCATAAAATTAGTGCATGCAAAATTTCTGCACAGCGTTTATGCTGATGCCAGATCAATTCCCGAAAACAGAGGCCTTCCAAATGAGTGACCAAACCGCGGAAAATGTGCTCGATACCCTGCCACCAGAGGCGCAGACGGTACGTGATTTTCTTGATGCATCCATGAAACCCGACCCGGAACTGGCGGCGACATTCATGTCAGATGATGTCGTCATCACCTTTACCGATGGTCAGAAGTACGATCATCCGTCGGGCACCACGGCGTTTAACACCGCGCGTTATAAATGGGTGAAAAAGAAGTTCGGTCAGTTTGATGTCGCCCATACCAACGGCCAGACTGTTGTTTACAGCACCGGCTGGCTTTACGGCGAATGGCCGGACGGCACCCCGTTTGAAGGCAACCGTTATGTCGACCGTTTCGTGATTGAAAACGGCAAGATCATCAAAATGGATGTCTGGAATGAAAGTGCGGAACGCATCCTGATCCGCAAGGGCATCAAGGCCTGAGCCAGACGGGAACCCGAATGATGCAGCCCGCACCAACCATTTGCCATCCGCACGTCACGCGCGAAGTCCCGCATTCGGCTGTTGATATGGCAGTGGTGCGAGCAGACTTAGCTGGTGCCGTCACGCACCTTTTTGGCATAGGGTTCCAGCGCATCAAGATACAAAAGCGGCCCGCTTTCCTTGGTCGTAAACAGGGCGCGGTCGGCAACCGCCGTCAGATGATGGCGCATCAGTTTGCGCGCCGCATCTTCGTCGCCCTTGGCAAGGGCCTCGATAATCTGGCGGTGTTCCTGAATGCCACAATCGGTCGAATGCGGGCGGGCATAAAGCGACAATGTCAGGCCACAGCGATATCCGATTTCCTCGACATAGCGCAGCAAGACCGGGCTTCCGGCAAGGCGGGCGAGCAGGATGTGGAATTCGGTGGCAAGCCGGATCGAAATCGGCTCGGACGCGTTCTCGGCTTCGACTTCCTTGGCAAGATGGGCTTCAAGTTCGCCGAGAATTTCCGGGCTCATATTCTTAATCACCCGGCTGATGACAAGGTCTTCGATCTGGGTGCGCAGTTCAAACAAATCACGCGCCTCTTCAAGGCTGGGCTTGGCAACCGCAGCACCCTTGTTGCGGCGAAGCTCGACCAGACCTTCGGCGGCAAGCCGTTCAAGCGACTGCCGAATAAGCGTGCGGCTGACGCCGAACCGTTCGCCAAGGGAATCTTCAGGCAGCTTCATGCCAGGCATCAACACGCGTTCAAGAATTGCCGAGCGCAATGCCGAACTGATCATGTCTGTGCGATGCTTTGCCTTGTCCGCAGCTTTCATCCCGAACCGCCAAGTTTCTTGTTTCGATCACTTTATTGCCTGCGCCTGTATAAAGGATTGCATGCAATTTCGCCACAACCGATGCACGCATAACGCTAACCTGTTTGAAATCAATCCTTTTGGCTGAAAGAACCAAGCCCATGACCGACCATCAAACTGCCCCTGAACATCGCGCCATGGTCACAAGTCCCAGCACGGCGGCCAGCGAAGCCGGTGCGCAAGTCTTGCGCGATGGCGGCACCGCGATTGAGGCCGTCGTCGCCACCGCGGCAGTGTTGGCGGTAACATATCCGCATTTCTGTGGCATTGGCGGCGATGCAGTCTGGATGGTTTCAGACAACACGGGCAAGGTGCAGTCTTTCCTGGGTATTGGTCAGGCCGCTGAAAAAGGCGGCGATACAATCACGCCCGGCACCCCAATTCCGCTGCGCGGTCCGGGATCGACCCTGACCACGGCGTGCACGGTGGATTCCTGGCAACACGCGCTAGATCATTCGGCAAAGAACTGGGGCGGGACCAAAAGCCTGTCGGAATTGATCGCGCCTGCAATTGCGCTTGCGGAAAACGGTTTTGCGATCAGTCCGTCGCAATGTTTCTGGCTTGATTTCCGTAAAGAGGAAATCGCCAACTGGCCGGGCTTTTTGGATGTCTTCACCCCGAATGCGCGGATGCCCCATGTTGGCGAGAAATTTCATCAGCCGCACTTGGCGCAAAGCCTGAAACGCATTGCCGAATTTGGCGCGCGTGATTTCTATGAAGGCGGGCTTGCCGATCAGATTGTCAAAGGCCTGTCAGCCGTCGGATCGCCGATCACCAAGGCGGACCTTGTGAAAACCCGCACCCGCACGGTCGATGCCGTGTCCCTTGATTATGGTGACGTCACCCTGTTTGCCCCGCCCGCGCCGACGCAAGGATTGGCGACGCTTATGACCATGGGGGTGTTGCGCGAACTGGGTCAAAAGGACTGGACTGACGGAACGGCGGATCATTACCATCTGGTGGTCGAGGCGATCAAACGCGCATTCCTGAAGCGCGATCAGATCGCCGATCCTGCTTTCACCAGCACCGATTTTACAGCCCTTCTGGATCACGCCGGTCTGGCCGCAGATGCCAAGGATATCTCGACCACCAAGGCGCTTGATTGGCCACATCCGTTCCGCCATGGCGATACGGTGTTTCTGGCAGCCAAGGATGCCAATGGCAATTGCGCCAGCGTTTTGCAAAGCACCTATTTCGATTGGGGCAGCGGGGTTGTCGCGGGCGATACCGGCATTGTCTGGCAAAACCGCGGGGCGGCATTCAGCACCGATCCGAACCACCCGAATGCCTTCGCAGCGGGCAAGCGTCCGTTCTATACGCTTAATCCCGGCATGGCGCTTAAGGGGGGCAAGCCGCATCTGCTGTATGGCACGCAAGGGGCCGATGGGCAGCCGCAAACCCTTGCCATGCTATTGACCCGACTGCTTGATTTCGGCCTGTCGCCGACGGACGCACTCGCCAAACCGCGCTTCCTGCTCGGTAAGACGTTTTCAGACACCAATGACAGCCTGAAACTTGAAGTCGATGCCGGGGATGAAGTGTTTGACGAACTGGCCGCACGCGGTCATGTCCTGCGTGCGATTGAACCGCAAAGTGCCCTTGCCGGTCAGGCGGGGATCATTCGCATCGACGAAGACGGCTTTGTCGATGGCGCGCATGATCCGCGCAGCGATGGCAGGGCGATTGGCGTTTAGAATCTTCGTTCGCTTGGCCTAGCGCGGGCACTGGTCCGGGTGGGCGCTGGCAAAGGCCGCGATCGCGTTACAGCGTTGTTCTATCGCGCAAATTCGCGGAAGGTGAGCAAAGCTCACATTCCAGCGACGCGCGTTATAAAGCTGCGGGATCAGGCAGATATCGGCCATGGATGGTCGGGCACCGTGGCAGAAATCGCCGTTGGTGCCGTCCCCGTCACCGGCCAGCATGGCTTCAAACCCAGCCAAGCCCGATCCGATATATTTCGTCATCCATTCCTGTCGTGCGGCATCGGCGTCATCACCATGGGCCTCGGCGATATCCATGACATGGCGCACCACCCCCAGATTACAGACCGGGTGGGTATCCATGGAAATGGCGTGCGACAGCGCACGCACCCGTTGGCGCGCCAGCGTTTCGGTCGGCAAAAGCCCCTGCCCAGGCCGGGTTTCATCAAGATATTCAATGATCGACACCGACTGGGTCATCATGACCCCGTCGATTTCAAGGGCGGGGACAAGGCCTTGCGGATTGCGGGTCAAATGTTCTGTGATTTTGTGACTGCCAGCCAGCAGATCAACCGGCACCGTCCGGTACGGAAGGTCGAGCAACCCCAGCGCAATCCGCACGCGATAACTCGCCGAGGATCGCCAATAGTCATATAAAACGATCTCGCTCATAGTGGGGGGCTTTATGGTTTGTATTCGCGCACAGTTTGTTCAATCGCGCCAAAGATTGATTGGCCGTTGGCATCGCGCATTTCGATTTTGACGCTGTCGCCAAATTGCAGGAACGGCGTTGCCGCCGAACCATTTTCGATGGTTTCGATCATGCGGATTTCAGCAATGCAGGAATAGCCCGCACCGCCCGCGGCAACCGGTTTGCCCGGCCCACCATCAAGCTTGTTCGATACCGTGCCCGACCCGATGATCGACCCGGCACAGAGCGGACGGGTGCGTGCGGCGTGGGCCACAAGCTGGGCAAAATCAAAGGTCATGTCGATCCCGGCATTGGCGCGCCCGAACGGCTTGCCATTGAGATCGACACAAAGCGGCAGGTGAAGCTTGCCACCGTCCCACGCATCGCCCAATTCATCCGGGGTCACTGCAACCGGGGAGAAGGCCGAAGATGGTTTGGACTGGAAGAAACCAAATCCCTTGGCCAGTTCGCCGGGGATAAGACCACGCAGCGAAACATCATTGACCAGCATAATCAAGCGGATGGCATCGCGCGCCTGATCAAGGCTGGCGCCCATCGGGACATCATCGGTGATGACGGCAATTTCGCCTTCCATGTCGATGCCCCAGGCGGTGTCACCCATCAGGATGTCATCCCGCGGACCAAGGAAGCTGTCCGACCCGCCCTGATACATCAGCGGATCGGTCCAGAAGCTTTGCGGCATTTCGGCACCACGGGCCTTTCGGACCAGTTCGACGTGATTGACATAGGCCGATCCATCGGCCCACTGGAACGCGCGCGGCAAGGGTGAATGCGCCCTGGTCTGATCAAATGCAACGCGTTTGGCCGGACCTGATCCGGCTTCGACATCGCCTGCCAGATCCTTGAGGCGCGGGGCAATATCAGCCCAGTTATCAAGGGCTGCCTGAAGGGTTGGTGCAATCGCGCTGGCATCGACATATTCCGACAGGTCCTTGGAAACCAGCACAAGCTGGCCATCGCGGGTACCATTTTTAAGGGTGGCGAGTTTCATTGTTTTTGTGCCTCCGGCATTCTTTTCGTTAAGTCCTGAGTGATTGTTTTTTGGGGTCGCGGTGACTTACGGACGACCTTCTGGCGTGCCATCGAACTTGCGTTCCAGCCCCGACCAGCAATCAAGATAATCGTCCTGAAGCGTTTCCAGTTCGGCGGCGAATTTCGTCAGCTGCTGCGGATAGCGGGTCTCAAACATGAATGCCATGGTGCCATCGAGTTTCTGGGGCCCGAGCTTGGCGTTCGATGCCTTGTCAAACCCGTGGGCATCCGGCCCATGGGCCAGCATCATGTTATGCAGGCTCATGCCGCCGGGGACAAAGCCCTCCTCCTTGGCATCATACTGGCCGCAAATCAGGCCCATGAATTCCGACATGATGTTGCGATGATACCAGGGCGGGCGGAAGGTATTTTCAGCCACCATCCAGCGCGGCGGGAAGATCACGAAATCAACATTGGCGGTGCCGGCCTCATCGGTTGGCGCGGTCAGCACGGTAAAGATCGACGGATCGGGATGATCAAACAGGATCGCGCCGACTGGCGAGAAGGTCCGAAGATCATATTTGAACGGCGTGTAGTTGCCGTGCCATGCCACGACATCCAGCGGCGAATGGCCAATTTCAGTGACATGGAACTGCCCACACCATTTGACCAACACCCGGCATGGGGTTTCCTTGTCCTCGTAAGCGGCCACGGGTGTTTTGAAATCACGCGGATTGGCAAGGCAGTTGGCCCCGATCGGCCCGCGTTCGGGCAGGGTGAATTTGGCGCCATAGTTTTCACAGACATAACCGCGCGCGCCGCCATCAATCCCGGCCTCAAGGATGCTGACCTTAAACAGCATGCCGCGCGGAATAAGTGCGATTTCAAGCGGGGCGACATCCATCATGCCAAGTTCGGTGAAGATGCGAAGCGTACCACTTTCCGGCACGATCAGCAGTTCACCATCGGCATTGAAGAAATAGTCATCGACCATATCGGTGTTACAGACATAGACATGGCTTGCCATGCCGGTCTGGGTCATGGCATCGCCCGCGGTCGTGACGGTGCGCATGCCCGAAATGAAATCAACCGCGTCCTTGGGCATCGGCACCGGATCCCAGCGCAACTGCCCCAGCGCAAGGCTGTGATCATTCAGGCACGGGGCGGTTTTCCAGAACGGCCGATCAAGGGCGGCAAAGCGCCCGTTATGTTTGACACTGGGGCGAATGCGATACAGCCAGGACCGTTCATTGGTGCCGCGCGGGGCGGTGAAAGGCGATCCTGAAAGCTGTTCGGCATAAAGGCCATAGGCGCATTTTTGCGGGCTGTTTTGCCCTTGGGGCAACGCACCCGGAAGACTTTCGGTTTCAAAATCATTGCCGAAACCGGGCATGTAACGCAGATCGTTGGCACCGCCTTTTTCGGCATTTTTGGTCGGCTCAATGTGATCCGTCATTGCCTTTTTCCTCCCAATCTTTGATATAGTTACATTCGTAACTGTAATTTTTGTAACTATCAAACAGCCTTTTGAAGCCAATGAAATCCGAATTCGATCTTCACAGTTTCCTGCCATTTCTGATGCATCACGCCAGCGAAAAGCTCAGCCTTGGCTTTCGCGATATCTATCGCGACCGATACCGGATGACGCGGTCCGAATGGCGGGTTCTGGCGACACTCGGCCAGTATGGTGCCTTAACCGCGACCGAAATCGTGACCCATACCGGACTGCATAAAACCAAGGTTTCGCGGGCTGTCTTTTCCATCGAGAAACGGCGTTGGTTGAAACGGTTTCAGGATGAAAATGATCGCCGGGTGCATCGCCTTGACCTGACAGCGCAGGGAAAATCGGCCTTCACGTCACTGTGTGAGGCGGGTGTCGCCTATGACCGGAAAGTGCGCAACTTTCTGGGCGAAGATGAATTCAAACGTCTTTCAGACCTCCTGAAACGGTTTAACGACCTGTGACCTTAGCCCCCTTAAGCCTGATCAGAGTCCGCGCGCGGCGTGCCACCCCAACTTTGCGTGAAATCGGCAATGGCACGGGTAAACACGTCAAAGGCCGCCTGGTCGGGCTGAAAGTAATTGGCATTGGGGTTCATCAGCGTGACGCAACAGGCCACCGCCCCGTCGAGATTATAAACCGGCGCACTGATTGCCGATAAACCGGGCACGATATCGCCTTCGATCACAGCCGCCCCGCGTTGCTTGGTGTCGGCAATCAGCCGGTCCACAGTGGCATCATCCCAATGCAGGATTTCCTGTTCGGCCGAAATGACATGTTCGATTGCGCTGCGCGGCATACTGGCCAAAAAGGCCTGCCCGGTCGCAGAGCGCAAAAGCGGCATGACGGTGCCAAGTCCCATGGTCGATATGATCGGCGGGCCACCATGTTCGGTGCGGATCAAAACCGGGCCACGTTCCCCCCAGATCGCAAGATGCCCAGATGATCGCAACTCAATCGCCAGATTGCGCAACAGCCGACCGGCGCGCATCACCACATCATTGCGTTCAATCGCCGAAACACCCATGCGCAACGCCATCGGGCCAAGGCCATACAGCCCCGTCTGATCATCCTGCCAGGCAAGGCCGATGCGCACCAGACTGGCAAGATAGCGATGCACCTTTGCCGCGGGCATAGAAACCGCGTCTGCAAGGTCCTTTAGCGGAACCGGGAATTTGAAATCGCACAAGGCGGCAATAATGACGCCACTGACCTCGACCGACTGAATGCCTTTGCGCTTGTCAGCGGCATCAACCACGTCGGCGATGTCATGTTCGGTTTCGCTATCCGGGATATTTTTGGGCGAGGCTTTGGTCAAAATTTACCTGCATAAATTTCATATTGCGTAATTGATTATATATATCATAATTCCAATTCAAAGAAAAAACAGCATTCCAGGCGCGATCCCAGACTGCCATCCCAGACATGCACAGGCTGATGGCAACTGCACAGCAATCGCTTGGCCCGAAGCTGGTCAGACGCAAGACCAAATGAACGACTTAAAAAAATAGGGAGACATCCGTGAAACATCCTAATCTTCGTAAAACGCTGCTTGGTCTTATGACCGGCGCAACCATTCTGGCCGGTGCCGGTATCGCGCACGCGGCCGACATCACCCTTAAAGTCAGTCACTATCTGCCGCCAAGCCACGGCTTCCAGAAAGACTTCCTTGAAAGCTGGGGACAGCAACTGTCGGAAAAAACCGGCGGCAAAGTCGAAGTCGAGATCTATGACGCCACGTCGGCCTTTGGCAAAATCGACCGTCAGGCCGATCAGGTCCGCGCGGGCGTTATGGATATGGCCGTGGGCCTGAATGGCATTCCGCGTGACCGTTATCCGGCTGCCTCGGTGATTGAACTGCCGTTTTTGGTGAAATATGCCGATTCCGGGTCGGAAACCCTGTGGCAGCTTTACAAGGAAGGCCTTCTTGGCAGTGACTATCAGGACTTCAAGGTCCTTGGCCTGTTTACCCATCCGGGTGGCCTGATCCACACCCTTGATACACCGGTCAGATCGCTTGATGACCTTAAGGGCCTGCGTCTTCGCACGCCAAGCCCGGCGATTTCAGCAATGCTGGAATCCTTTGGGGCATCCCCGGTCGGACTGCCGCCCTCGGCAATTTACGAAAACCTTGAAAAAGGCAATATCGAAGGTCTGGTTGCCACCTGGGATCTGGTCAATGCGGTCAAGGCCAATGAACTTTTGAAATATCACACCGATGCCGCGGCCTATACCGCCGGCTTCTATTTCGTCATGAATCAGAAAAAATATGACAGCCTGCCCGACGACGTGCGGGCCGCAATTGACGAAATTTCCGGCGATGTCCTTGTCGGGAAATTCGGCGACTGGTGGGACAAATGGGAAGCCGTTGGCAGGGCTGATGCGGAAAAACACGGCAATGAAATCATCACGATTGATGACGCCACCCGTGCCGAATGGCAGGAAGCATCCCAGCCGATGATCAAGGAATACCTTGCCAGCCTGAAGGAAAAAGGCGTTTCAGATCCTGAGGCGATCTATGCGCGCGCGCAGGAACTTATCGCGGAATTTGATGCCAAATATCACGCTGGCGACAAATGACCCAGCCGACTGAAAACTTCGGTGGATCGCGGCTTTATGCCGCGGTTCACCGCACTGACCGCTTTATGAACAGACTGACCGACATTCTGGCTTTTGTCGGCATGGCCGCACTGATCGGTGCGATTGCCATTGTGGTTGTCGATATCATCTGGCGCCGCATTGGCGGCCAATCGATGGTGGGCGCGGTTGACCTGACCCAGTTTTGCGTCATGGCGGCGGCATCCTGGGCGATCCCCTATGCGTTTAGCGCCCATGCCCATGTCACGGTCGATCTGGTCGGCAAGAACCATCTTCGCTTCCTGTTTCGCATCATCGACACCCTGATACCGCTTCTGTGTGCCGGGTTGATGGCGTTCCTGTTTTATCTGTCATGGGGACGCGCGATGGAACAATGGAGCTATGGCGACGTGTCGCAGAACCTTGAGATCCCGATGATCCTGTTCTGGGGCTTCCTTCTCAGCGGCATGGCGATATCGACCGTGGTCTGTCTTGTCCATTTTCTGAAAATGCTTTTAACGAACGAGAATAACTGATGGCGACGGAATGGGCGGGATTGATCGGGTTTGTTGCAGCACTTGCACTGGCCCTGTTGCGCGTACCGGTTGCTGTCGCGATGGCGGTGGTTGGTATTATCGGAACGCTGCTTTTGACCGACTGGATGTCGGCAAGCTATGTGATGGCAAGCCTGCCGTTTGAGGCGATTTTCCCCTATGGCCTTTCGGTGGTGCCACTGTTCATTTTTATGGGCGTGTTCGCCTCACACTCCGGCCTTTCAAGCAACCTGTTTCGTGGCATCACGGCGTTCTCCGGACATCGTCCGGGCGGACTTGCCGCATCGAGCATCGGGGCCAGTGCGGTGTTTGGCGCAATTTGCGGATCGTCGCTTGCGACCTGTGCGACCATGGGGCGGGTAGCACTGCCTGAAATGCGTCAGCGCGGCTATGCCAAGAGCCTTGCCGGGGCATCGATTGCGGCGGGTGGCACGCTTGGCGTTCTCATTCCGCCATCGATCCTGCTGGTGATTTACGCGCTGATGACCGAACAATCGATTGGCGCGCTGTTTGCCGGTGCGATGATCCCCGGTCTTTTGGCGACGGTTCTTTATATCGCCTCCATCCGTATTCAGGTGATGCACGATCCATCGCTTGCGCCAGTCAGCACTTATGTGCCCTGGCCGCAGCGATGGGGCGCGTTGTTGCAAATGTGGGATGCGGTCCTTTTGATCGCCTTGGTGATTGGCGGCATTTATGCTGGCCTGTTTTCCCCGACCGAGGCCGCGGCCGTTGGTGCGGGGGCGGCGTTGCTGTTTGCCTTTATGCGCAAGCGCCTGACCTGGAGCGTTTTGCGCACCGGTATTCGCGAAACAGCCGGCATGACCGGGATGATTTTCCTTATTCTGGTGGGGGCAGCACTTTTTAATTTCTTCATTGAAACCAGCGGACTGACCCAGACCTTGGTCGACTGGATCACCACACAGGGCTATTCACCGCTTGTCGTTTTGATCGCCCTTCTGGTGTTTTATGTCGTTCTCGGGTGCTTCATGGATAGCCTGTCCATGATCCTTCTGACCGTTGTTCCGGCCTATGGCGTGATTACCGGGGTTGGATATAACCCGATCTGGTTTGGCGTTGTTCTGGTATCGGTTGTTGAAATCGGCCTGATTACCCCGCCGATTGGCATGAACCTGTTTATCATTCAGGGCGTTTCACCGGACATGAAGATCACCACCCTTGCGCGCGGCATCCTGCCATTTCTGGCGGCTGACTTTGTGCGGGTGATCCTGATGATTGCAATCCCGGGTCTGGTTCTGTGGTTGCCGCATTTGCTGGGATTTGGCGCCTATTGATTGGCACAGCGTTTTAAACAAAGCCCCGGAACAGACAGAACCTGTTCCGGGGCTTTTGATTTTCAGACGTTAAGACCGTTTATTCGGCGGCATCCACCTTGATCACGCCACGGCGGATCTGGTCTTCTTCGATGCTTTCAAACAGGGCGCGGAAGTTCCCCTCGCCAAAGCCTTCGTCGCCTTTGCGCTGAATAAACTCAAAGAAGATCGGGCCGATCACGGTTTTCGAGAAGATCTGAAGCAAAATCTTGGTCGTGCCACCATCAACCACACCTTCGCCGTCAATCAGGATGCCGTGGGTTTTCATGCGTTCAATCGGCTCGTCATGGCCGTGCACGCGTTCATGCGATTTCTCGTAATAGGTTTCCGGCGGGCCGGGCATGAATTTCAGATCATTGGCGGCAAGCTTGTCGGTGGCGTCATAGATGCCGTCCGTGCCGACTGCGATATGCTGAATGCCTTCGCCCTTGTATTTGCGCAGGTATTCTTCGATCTGGCTTTTATCATCGGTCGATTCATTAAGCGGAATGCGGATCTTGCCACAGGGGGATGTGATCGCGCGGCTGACCAGACCGGTGATTTTACCGGCAATGTCAAAGAAGTGGATTTGCTTGAAACCAAACAGATCGCGATAGAAGTCCCACCATTTATCCATATTGCCGCGATAGACGTTATGGGTCAGGTGATCGAGGTAATAGAAACCAACACCTTCTGGCTTCGGATCGCGTTCGCCCAGCCAGTCAAATTCCGCGTCATAGGCCGAACCGGTTTCACCATATTTATCGACGAAGTACAGCAACGACCCGCCAATGCCGACGATGGCCGGGACATCAAGCGTCTTGTCATCCCCGGTATAGGGTTCCGCCCCCTTTGACACCGCATGATCAAAGGCATGCTTGGCATCGACCACGCGCCATGCCATCGACGGCGCACAGGGGCCATGTTTCTCAACGAACTTCATGCCGTGGGAGGATGGCTCGGCATTGAGGATGTAGTTGATATCGCCCTGACGCCAGACGGTGATGTTTTTGGTTTTATGTTTGGCAACCGGGCTGTATCCCATGCGAGTAAACAGGGTTTCGAGTTTGTCGGCGTCTTCATGGGCGAATTCAACGAACTCGAACCCGTCGGTTCCGGCCGGGTTTTCATCGCTAATGGTTGCGCGCGGGGCATCATGCGGGAACGGACCCATCGGAAGTCTCCTTTGATTGGCACATTCGAATGATTGGAATTATTCGAATTCTTGTTATGTTCCAATCGTGCGCCAAACCGCGTGCAACGTGCGTGCATTTACGCTTGCGTTTCGGGATTCTTTGCATACATCATGCATTAAACAATCATTTGGCGCGTGAAATATGCAACTTGATCGACTGGACCTTAAGATACTGGCGGAATTGCAACGCGACGGCCGTCTGACAAACAACGATTTGTCCGAACGCATCGGCCTTTCAGCGTCACAATGTTCGCGCCGCCGTGCCCGCCTTGAAGACGACAAGGTCATTCGCGGGTACAGGGCCGATATTGACCGGCAAAAGATGGGCATGGGCTTGCTGGTGGTGATTTCGGTGACACTTGCCACCCATAACCGCGACAATGCCAAACGGTTTGCCAGACTGTTGGCGGATTTGCCCGAAGTGTTGGAGGCGTTTTCGCTGACCGGGGAGATGGATTACCACCTTAAGGTCGCGACCAAGGACCTGGCCGCACTTTCGCATTTCGTCAATGAGGTGCTGTTGCCCCATGACTCGGTCCAGCATGTGAAGACATCGATTGTGCTGAATGTGCTTAAGGATTTCGAGGGACTTGCCGTCGATCCGGATCTTTGAGCCATAACAAGGGAAAAGGCCGCGCCCGTAAGGCACGGCCTTACCTGTCCCGAAACTCCCCTTACAAAAAAGTTTCGGTGACGCCCCCCTGTATTGAGGGTCAGGACCCATCAATTTGATTTAAATGGCAGACGTTATATTTGTGAAATCCAAGGAAAAGCCCGCAGGGCGGGTCGGTATCCCGCACAAGGGATTTGACGCCGGAGTTTGCAAATATAACGTCTGTCCTTCGGATTAACCGGATTTGCACGGGCTACTTTGTCGTAAAACCTTGAAAGATAAATATCTTTCGGCGGCTTTGCTCCGCGTATCCGCACAAATCCGGTCAACCATTAAAACCAAATTGATGGGTCCTGACCCTAATCACTAGATGGCAAGGTACTGATCGCGCAGTTCCTCGTTATCCAGAACAGCCTGCGCGGTCCCGTCAAAGACGATCTCGCCGCTATCCATGATAATCGCGCGGTCGGCCAGTTTCAGGGCTGCAATTGCGTTCTGCTCGACAATAATCGTCGTAATGCCGAGCTTCTTGACGTTTTGCAGGGTCTTTTCAATTTCCTGAACAATGACCGGTGCCAGACCTTCATACGGTTCATCAAGCAGCAAAAGCTTGATGTCACGGGCCAAGGCACGCCCGATCGCCAGCATCTGTTGTTCGCCACCGGAAAGGGTGATGGCTTCCTGTTCCGCCCTTTCACCAAGACGCGGGAACAGTTCATAGATGCGCTGGATCGACCAGCCATGCGGCTCGGCAATCTGGGCCAGCTCAAGGTTCTGCTGAACCGTCATGCCTGGAATGATGCGCCGATCTTCGGGCACAAGTTGCAGACCCAGACGGGCCGCCTGCCAGGCCTTCATTTCGTGCAATGGCTGGTGATCAAGCCAGATTTCACCATGCTTGAGTTCCGGGTCGCCCATGCGGGCGAGCGTGCGGAGCGTTGATGTCTTGCCCGCGCCGTTACGCCCGAGAAGGGCCAGAATTTCGCCCTCGCGGACGTCAAAGGACAGCCCCTGAACGATATAGCTTTCGCCGTAATAGGCATGGATGTCATAGACCGAGAAAAACGCCGGATCTCCACCCTGTTTACGGACGGGTTCCTGTTTTGGCAAAGCGTTCATACCGTTTCCCCTCCGAGATAGGCTTCCTTGACCCGTGGGTCGTTACGTACTTCTTCCGGCGTGCCTTCACAAATGATGGCACCCTGGGCCAAGACGCTGATGCGATCGGCAAGACTGAACACAACATGCATATCGTGTTCAATGATCACCTTGGTCATGCCGCGTTCCTTGATCCGTTTGAGCAGATCAATCGTGCGGTTGGTGTCATGACGCGACATGCCAGCAGTCGGTTCATCCAGCAGGAACAGTTTCGGCTGCTGGCCAAGGCACATGGCAAGTTCAAGACGACGTTTGTCACCACGCGACATCGAACCGGCAAGATGATCCTTGTGCTGAAGCAAGCCGACATCTTCAAGAAGGTGTTCAGCATGTTCGCGGACTTCTTTTTCCGCAAACAGGCTGCTGAGGAAGTTCATCTTGAAAATGCCTTCGCGCTTGGCAAAGGCCGGAACCATCACATTTTGCAAAAGCGACAGTTCCGGGAAGATTTCCGGCGTCTGGAAAACACGCGCGACACCAAGTTGGTTGATCTCGTGCGGTTCCTTGCCGGTCAGGACCTGATCGCCAAGCAACACACGACCGCGGCTTGGTGCCAAGCGTCCGACAATCACGTTCAGCAATGTCGATTTGCCTGCCCCGTTTGGCCCGATGATCGCGTGCACGGTGCCTTCCTTGACTCGAAGGTTGATATCGGAAAGCGCCTGCAGACCGCCAAAGTTCTTGTCGACGTCGGTGACGTCAAGAATGTATTCGGACATGGATCAGACCTCCCCCGCCGATGTTTGTTCTTTTTCTTTGGTTTCGTGGGCTTCGGACTTCGGCTCGGCCTTGTCACGTCTGGTAACCAGGCGCGTCAGGCGCGTGATACCTTCCATGATGCCACCGGGCAGGAAAATCACGATCAGCATGAAGACAAGACCAAGGGTCAGGTGCCAACCTTCGCCGACAAACAGGCCAACCACCGATGCCACAGGATGGGCCAGCCAATCGGGCAGGAAGGAAAACGCATTGAGCAACACGGTATCGTTAAAGGCCGAGAAGATGTTCTCGAAATACTTGATGATACCAGCGCCCAGAAGCGGACCAATCAACGTACCAACACCACCAAGGATCGTGATCAGGACGACCTCGCCCGACGCGGTCCATTGCATGCGCTCGGCCCCGGCCAGCGGATCGGTTACCGCCAGAAGCGAACCGGCAAGACCGGCATACATGCCCGAGATGACAAAGGCGGTCATCAGATATGGACGAGTGCTGAACCCGGTATAACCCATGCGGTTCTGGTTCGACTTGATCGCGCGCAGCTTAAGCCCGAACGGCGAGCGGAAGATGCGCAAGTAAATGAAGAACGAAATCAGCATCAGGGCGGCACAGATATAGAAGCCCGAATAGCCGATGCCTTCGATCCCGAACAGGTTCGGGGTCGGAAGCGATCCGTCATCGACGATGCCCGACATCCGATCCAGAACACGCGGGTCGGCCTGTTCAAGCTGAAGCCCGGTTTCACCATTGGTGATCGGGGTCAGAACCGAATAGGCGAGGTTATAGGACATCTGCGCAAAGGCCAGTGTCAGGATCGAGAAGTAAATCCCTGAACGACGCAAGGACACAAAGCCGATCGCGAGCGCAAACAGCCCCGAGAGAACCGTACCAAAGATCATGGCCGGAATAACGTTCATCGACAAAAGCTTGAACGACCAGACGGCGGTGTAGGACCCCACACCCAGGAAGGCTGCGTGGCCAAAGGACAGATAACCGGTCAGACCAAACAGAATGTTATAGCCGATGGCAAAGATGCCAAAGATCATGAACTTCTGCATCAGGTCGGGATAGGCCGCCCCGAAGGGCTGCAACCACAGCGGCATGGTCAGGACCACGGCCGACAGGATGGCCATGAAGATCAGATCCTTCTTGGGCGAGACGATTTTTGTATTTGACATTATTAGCTCTCCATCACGCCCCGGCGTCCCAACAGACCGCGCGGACGGGTCAGCAGAATGACGACGGCAACAAGGTAGATGATGATCTGGTCAATGCCCGGGAAGATGTCTTTTACCTCGGTCATGGACGAGAAGGACTGCAAGATCCCCAGCAGGAAGCCAGCGGCCACCGCACCGGGCAAGGAGCCCATGCCACCCACAACAACCACGACAAATGACAGCACCAGGAAGTCCATGCCCAGATGGTAATCCGGGGGCAGAACCGGCGTGTACATCACGCCTGCCAGACCCGCGACCACGGCCGCGATGCCAAACACAATCGTAAAGCGACGTTCAATATTGATGCCCAGAAGTTCGACCGTTTCGCGGTCGGCCATCCCGGCGCGCACCACCATCCCGTAGGTGGTGAAATGCAGGAAGGAGAACACAAGACCGATGGTGATCAGCGAGAACGCCAGATAAATCAGACGCCACCACGGATAAACCACCGCTTCGCCCAGACCAAAGATCGCACCAACGGCAGCAGACCCGGAAACGATATCCGGTGCGCCCTGCGGGATCGGGTTTGCGCCAAAGGCGGCCTTGACCAGTTCCTGAAGCACGATGGCCAGACCAAAGGTCACAAGAATCTGTTCGGCGTGAGGACGCTTGTAGAAATGCCGGATGAGGGAGCGTTCCATGACAATGCCGATGAGCAACATCACCGGTATTGCCAGAATGATCGATAACGGCACCGACCAATCAATGATCGCCGTGCCGGTATCGCCAAACCACAGTTCGAGGTAGGGCGTTTCCTTGTAGGCGTCAAAGAAGGTAACCGACTCATCCTTGACCTTGACCGAAAGGGTCAAAAGTTTTTCGAGAGTTACCGCGCAAAATGCGCCCATCATAAAGATGGCACCATGCGCGAAGTTCACCACGCCAAGCGTGCCGAACACCAGGGTCAGGCCAAGCGCAATCAGTGCATAGGCACCGCCCTTGTCCAGACCATTCAGGATTTGAAGAAATATAGCGTCCATCAGATATCCGCCGCGTATTCGTAAGGGACTTAGTCAAAAGTCGTACAGGCCGAGGCCAGAGGGCAAACGGGCCGACCATTGGGAGATGGCCGGCCCTGCTTGCATCAATTTGGGTGCATCAGACTTGATACGGACCCAGTTCACCGCCGAACATGTCGGCCGGATATTCGACCTGTGACCGCGGCACTTCCTTGACGACTTCAAGAAGGTCGAAGTTGGACTGCGGGTTTTCTTTACCACGCACGACCAGAACATCCTTGAAGCACTGATGGTCTTCTGCACGGTACAGGGTCGGGCCATTGCCCGCGCCATCGAACTCGAAACCTTCGAGCTGCTTGATGACTTCCCAAGGTGCGAAGGTACCGGCCAGTTCGCAGGCGTTTGCATAAAGCAGCGTCTGGACGTAGCAGGTATGTGCAGCCTGGGACGGCGGGAAGCCGTATTCCTGACCGAACGATTTCACGAAGGCCTGCGAACCGGCATCCTGAAGCGACCAGTGCCAGTTGGTGGTCCCAAGGATACCTTTTGCAGCTTCGCCAGCACCCTGTGCCATCAGTCGGGAATAGAGCGGAACAACGATTTCGAAGTTCTTGCCATTCACCTGCTTGTCACGCAGACCGAACTGAACGGCCTGGGTCAGGGAGTTGACCATGTCCTTACCATAGTGGTTCAGGATCAGGACATCTGCGCCAGAGTTCAGAACCGGGGTGATGTACTGGGAGAAGTCACCCGCACCAACCGGGGTACGTACCGTGTTGACGGTTTCCCAACCGATATTCTCGGTTGCGGCCTTGATCGATTCTTCCTGGGTCCAGCCCCAGGTGTAATCGGCCGTCAGGTGATAAGCGCGGCGTTCTGCGCCATACTCGTCGAGCAGAACCGGCGCGATCGCCTGACCGGACATGTAAGCGTTGAAGAAGTGGCGGAAGCCATAACGCTTTTTGTCTTTGCCGGTAGTGTCGTTCGAGTGGGTCAGACCCGCCATGAAGATGACGCCCATTTCCTGGCAAAGACCCTGCACGGCAATTGCCACACCAGAGGACGAACCACCGGTGACCATCGCCACATTGTCTTTTTCAATCATACGCTTGGCAGAAGCACGCGCAGCATCGGACTTGGTCTGGGTATCACCGGTCACGAACTCGACTTTCTTGCCGAGGATGCCGTTACCCTTGAGCTCAAGCGGCTTGATGGTATTGAGCATACCGCCGTCGCCTTCGCCGTTGATGTGCTTGACCGCAAGCTGATAGGCACGCAATTCGTCAGCACCCTCATCGGCATACGGGCCGGTCTGCGGCACGTTGAAACCGAGTTTGACGCTGGCAGCACTGCCCGGATCACCCCGGAAGGTCTGGGCATGCGCGTTCTTGATGAAATGCATCGGGAAAGTGCCGCCGATGAGGGCTGCACCCGTGGTTGCCGCGGATCCCTTCAGGATCGTACGACGAGATACATTTCCGATAAGCTTAGTCTCCGACATGGTTTTCCTCCCCAATGTCTTGGGATCTGTTTCAGAGAAATCTGAGGCCTGTTTTTTGGTTCGTTTTTTTATCGACCTGACAAAACAATGAGGATCATCTGAAAATGAATCAACACCTAGTTGATATAAAAGAACTTTTTTGTAAATATATAGATGAGCTTTGTGAAAATTAGTAAATTCTGTCAACAGGTAAGACTTTAGTATGGCGCGTCAGGCCCCCATCGGACACCGCATTCGCGGACGGCGAAAAGACATCGGGATGACCCAGAATGCCCTGGCGAAGGCTGCGGGTATCTCGGCGTCCTACCTTAATCTGATCGAACATAACCGCCGCTCGATCGGCGGTGGATTGTTGATGCGGATTGCCGAGGCACTGGAAATTCATCCCCATAGCCTGTCAGGCTCCGAGGAAAGCCGGTTACTTTCGGATCTGGCCGAAGTTGCATCCGACCCGGTCTTTCGCACCACCCCGGTCGAAAGCCGCGAATTCCCGGCGATGATTGCCGCCTCACCGGGCATGATCACTGCGTTCTTGTCGCTGTATCGCGCCTATCGCAGCGGTCTTGATGATATTGACGCGCTGTCCGAACGGCTCAGCCACGACCCGTTCCTGACCGAGGCCAGCCATTCGATCCTGACCCGGATTACCTCGATCCGGACAGTGGCCGAGATTTTCGATGATTATGATGATCTGTCACGCGACCAGCGCGCACGCTTTAACGCGACACTGGTGCGCGAATCCCAGCGCCTTGCCGAATCCGCGACCGAAATTTTCAACTTCCTTGAACGCGGCGAGGCCGGCCGCCCGGCTGCCAGCCCGGCCGAGGAAGTTGATGATCTGCTGTATGACAATGCCAACCACTTCCCCGCCCTTGAAGACCACGCCAACAAGATGCGCCCGGTGATTGATCCCGATGGCGGGCTCTATCTGACCGATCTGATCAATTATCTGGAAGACACCCACAACACCCGGATCGAACGCCGCCCGTCCGAGGACTTCCTGACAAGCGGCTATCAGTGGGATGCCAAGGATAATACCCTGCGCATTTCCCGCGCCCTTCCGATCACCTCGGCGCGCTTTCAGGCGGCACGCACCATTTGCCGGCTTGAGGCCGCAGACCCGATCAACGAGATATTGGACCGCGCCCAGATTGGCAGCAAAGCCGGACGGGTTCGCGCATCCGAGGCATTGATATCCTATACCGCCGCCGCACTGCTGTTCCCCTATGACCTGTTTTTGGATGATGCGCGCAGGATGCGCCATGACATCGAACTTTTACAGCAACGCTACGCCGCGAGTTGGGAACAGATCTGCCACCGCCTGACGACGCTTCGTCGCCCGGGGGCCGAAGGCATTCCGTTCCACTTGGTGCGCACCGACATCGCCGGAAACATTTCCAAACGGTTCTCGGCATCGGGCCTGCAATTGCCGCGTTATGGTGGGGCCTGCCCGCGCTGGGTCGTGCATGAAGCCTATACCGCGCCCGAACGCGTCATTCCGCAATTTGTCCGCCTGCCCGATGGCAGTGAATTTCTGTTTGTTGCGCGCGCCTTGCGGTCCGGGGCCGGCGGATATGGCGTTCCGCGCTCGGTTCATTCGGTGATGATCGGCTGCGACACGGCCTTTTCAAATGATGTGGTTTATGGCGACCGATTGTCGCTTGATCGTCCTGAATCGGCGGTGCCGGTCGGGATTTCATGCCGCCAGTGCCCGCGCGACGATTGCGCACAGCGAGCCTATGAAATGGCCGATGGCACGCCGAAAACCGCCAAAAAATGATCTGATGAGGGCTTTCAAGCAACGTCTTATGTATACCACCCCAAAGTAGCATTATCATTCAGCCCGTAAGTCGTTAGGATTGGGAATATAAAAATCCAAAAAATCGGGGAGAACGTCCTTGAATGAGAGACCAAAGGTCTTGATTGCCGAAGACGAGGAAACCATTGTCGAATCACTCAGCTTTCTGATGGAAAAGGAAGGCTATGACGTCAGTGTCGCAACGGATGGCCGTACGGCGATTTCGATGATTGCGCGCGATATTCCGGACATGGTTTTACTTGATGTCATGATGCCCGTTTGCGACGGGTTTGAAGTCGTGCGCGCAGCGCGTAACGATCCCAACACCCGACAAATGCCCATCATGATGCTGACTGCCAAAACCCGCGAAGTGGACCGCCGCAAGGGGCTTGAACTTGGCGTGGATGACTTTGTCACCAAGCCGTTTTCCACACGCGATGTTGTGTCCCGGGTCAAAGCCCTGCTGGAACGTGCGGAAAACTGACGCGTACATTTGCGTTCCCCATCAATGCGCAGGAGGCCCCCATCACACCACCACGCAAACTTACCGAACGCGCCCTTGTTCTGATGCTGGTGGCGCTGTTCATCTGGCTGCCGCCGATTGTGGGGATGTTTTCGCTTGATGGCACGATCCTTGGCCTGCCGATCCTGTTTGTCTATTTCTTTGCCGGATGGGCTATCCTGATTGCGCTGTGCGCCGTTCTGACCCGTGCGCTGCGCAGTGCCGCCCAGATCGAGAGGAAATAGCCCATGCTATCCTCGGAACTGGTCATCCTTGTGTCGCTGATTTATGTCGGCCTGCTGTATGCGATTGCATGGTGGGGCGACAAGCGTGCGCGCGATGGCCATTCCTGGGTCCGCAACCCGACGGTCTATACCTTATCCATCGCGGTATATTGCACGTCATGGACGTTTTATGGCGCGGTCGGAACAGCCGCGCGCAACGGGCTTGAATATCTGACGATCTATCTGGGCCCGACCGTGATCTTTCTCGGCTGGTGGTTTTTGCTGCGCAAGATGTTGCGCATTTCCAAGGCCCATCGCATTACCTCGATTGCTGACTTTATCTCGTCACGTTATGGCAAAAGCACGCAGCTTTCAGTCCTTGTAACCCTGATCGCGGTGATCGGCACCACGCCCTATATCGCGCTTCAGCTCAAGGCGATTGCCACCAGTTACACCGTGCTGACCGGCTGGGAATTCGGCATGGTCGAACCGGTCCGCGAAACGGTCAGCATCTTTTCCGATAGCGGGTTTTGGGCCGCGGTTGGCCTGACCCTGTTTGGCATTCTGTTTGGCACGCGTTTCATTGATGCTGATGAACATCACGAAGGCATGGTTGCCGCCATCGCCTTTGAAAGTCTGGTCAAGCTGTTTGCTCTTCTGGCCGTTGGCTTCTTTGTCTCGTTTGTGATGTATGACGGGCTTGGCGACCTGTTTGCCCAATCAGCCGAAAACGCCGATACGGCAAAGCTTCTGATGCTGCCCGAAGGGGGCAGTTCGCGCTGGCTGACGCTGATGATGCTTTCGATGGCGGCCATCCTTTGTCTGCCGCGCCAGTTTCAGGTGATCATTGTTGAAAATGTCGATGAGCGTCACCTTGCCACCGCAAGCTGGGCCTTCCCGCTTTATCTGCTGGCGATGAACCTGTTTGTTCTGCCGATTGCACTGGCGGGGCTTGGTGCCCTTCCGGTCTGGTCGGACCCGGACTTCTTTGTGATTTCCGTGCCGCTGTTTGAAGATCAATCAATGCTGGCGTTACTCGCCTATGTTGGCGGCCTGTCGGCCAGCACCAGCATGGTGATTGTTGCGACCATCGCGCTTTCGACCATGGTATGTAACGACCTGATTGTGCCGGCACTTTTGCGCATTCGCCCGCTGCGTCTGACCGAACGTGATGATCTGACCGGGCTTTTGATCTTTATCCGGCGGGCCTCTATCGTCGTCGTGGTGTTTATGGGCTTTGCCTATTACCGGTCTGCCGGGGCCAGTGATGCGCTGGCCGAAATCGGGCTGATTTCCTTTGCCGCCATTGCCCAGTTCATTCCGATCATGATTGGCGGGCTTTACTGGAAGGGTGGCACGCGCACCGGCGCGCAGGTGGCCCTTACCATCGGCTTTGCCGTTTGGGGCTATACCCTGTTGCTGCCATCGCTTGCCGATAGCGGCTGGATGGATCCGTCCCTTATTCTCAATGGCGCGTTTGGCCATCCGTGGTTGCGCCCCGAAAGCCTGTTTGGTTTGACGGATTTTGCCCCCCTGACCCATGCGCTGATCTGGTCGATTTCACTCAATACCGCCGCCTATGTTCTGATCAGTCTGTTTACCGAGCCAAGCGCGCTTGAACGTATTCAGGCTACCCTGTTTGTTGATGCCTTTTCCCGCAAGGGGCAGGACACCGTGATCTGGCGATCCTCAGCCTCGGCCAATGATCTTTATGAACTGGTCGAACGGTTTTTGGGCCGGGATCGCGCCTATCAGTCTTTCCGCCAGTTTGATCAAAGCATCGATCCATCCTGGCGCGGCAAGGGCGAAGCCGATGCCGACATGATTGCCTTTACCGAACGGCTTCTGGCGGGCTCCATCGGCGCGGCATCGGCCCGTGTGATGGTGTCATCTGTTGCCAAGGGCGAAATGGTCAGCCTTGATGAAGTGCTTGAGATTTTGGAAGAAACCTCTCACGTTATCGAATATTCCCAGCGCCTTGAAACCAAGTCGCGCGAACTTGAAAAAGCCGCCGCCGAACTGCGTGCCGCCAACGAACGGCTCAAGGAACTGGACCGGCTTAAGGATGAATTCCTGACCATGGTCAGCCACGAATTCAGAACGCCGCTGACCTCGATCCGGTCGTTTTCAGAAATTCTGGTCGACTCCCCGAACCTGGACCCGAAACAAGCCGATCACTTCCTTGAAATCATTGTCCGCGAAAGCGAACGCCTGACCCGCCTGATTGATGATCATCTTGACCTTGCCCGTCTTGAAGCCGGTCATTCTGACTGGCGCGCGGTCGAAGTCGATCCGCGCACGGTACTTGATGAAAGTATCGATGCGGTTAAAGGCCTGTTTGATGCCAAGGGTGTTGTTCTGACCAAGGAATATTCGCGTAATTCGGCGCTGTTGCATGTTGACCGCGATCGCCTGACGCAGGTCTTCATCAATCTGCTATCGAACGCTGCCAAGTTCTCTGCCCCAGATCACCCCGAAGTATCGGTGCGCGGGGAAGCCATGGATGGCGGCTATCTGGTTTCGATCACCGATAACGGCAAGGGCGTTGCCCCGAACGAGCTTGAGATCATCTTTGACAAGTTTTCGCGCGGCGGCAAATACGCCGATGACAAACCCAAACCATCCGGTTCAGGCCTTGGCCTTGCGATTGCCAAGCATGTTGTCGAACATTGTCAGGGCAAGATATGGGCTGAAAGCCCTGCGGGACGTGGGGCAACCTTCCGCGTTTTCATTCCCGGCACCATCATGGAAGCCATCAAGCCCGCCAAACCGGCATCCTTTGGCAGCTAACACCGCCGAACAAATAAGGGCGCGCAAATTTGGCTTTGCGCGCCCTTTGATACTGCAATGAGTGCAATGCTTATTTCATCGCTTATTTCATGGTCGGCATGACGAACTCAGCACCCTTGCGAATGCCGGTCGGCCAACGCGTGGTGATGGTTTTAAGCTTGGTATAGAACCGTACACCTTCCGGGCCATGCATGTGATGGTCGCCAAACAGCGATGCTTTCCAGCCACCAAACGAATGGAAAGCCATCGGGACAGGGATCGGCACGTTGATGCCAACCATGCCGGTCTGGGTGCGTGCGGCAAATTCACGGGCGGTATCACCATCGCGGGTGAAGATCGCGGTGCCATTGCCATATTCATGGTCATCAACAAGGTTGGCAGCGGTTTCGAAGTCATCGGTACGCACAACCGACAAAACCGGGCCAAAGATCTCTTCCTTGTAGATGCTCATATCCGGGGTGACGTCATCAAACAGGGTACCACCGACGAAGTAACCGTCTTCATAGCCCTGCAGTTTGATGTCACGGCCATCGACCACCAG
This sequence comes from Thalassospira sp. ER-Se-21-Dark, assembly GCF_017922435.1. NCBI lineage: Bacteria > Pseudomonadati > Pseudomonadota > Alphaproteobacteria > Rhodospirillales > Thalassospiraceae > Thalassospira > Thalassospira sp. ER-Se-21-Dark. The sequence continues at coordinate 327,413 of NZ_VDEZ01000003.1, forward strand.
CTTGGCACCTTCTTCGACACCCTTGTTGATATAGCCGACAACCTTGTCGCGGTGGGCGGCGGTCACAAGCGGGCCCATTTCGGCCGCCGGATCAATACCCGGTGCCACGCGCAGTTCATTGATGCGCGGAACCAGCTTTTCGATCAGGGTATCGGCGGTTTTCTTGCCAACCGGCACCGCTACCGAGATTGCCATGCAACGTTCGCCAGCCGATCCGTACGCAGCGCCCATCAGGGCATCGACCGCCTGATCCATATCGGCATCGGGCATGATGATCATGTGGTTTTTCGCACCACCAAGGGCCTGGCAACGTTTGCCCTGTGCGGTCGCGGTTTCATAGATGTATTTGGCAATCGGGGTGGAGCCGACAAAGCTGATGGCCGAAACATCCGGATCAAACAAAAGCGCATCCACCGCTTCCTTGTCACCCTGAACAACGTTGAACACGCCATCGGGAAGACCGGCTTCGGTCAGCCATTCGGCCAGCAGAAGGGATGCAGACGGATCACGCTCTGATGGCTTGAGGATAAAGCAGTTACCGCAGGCAAGGGCGACCGGGAACATCCACATCGGCACCATGGCCGGGAAGTTGAACGGCGTGATGCCGGCAACGATGCCCAGCGGCTGACGGATGGAATGACTATCGACCTTGGTGCCGACATTTTCGGTGAACTCACCTTTCAGCAGCTGCGGCGCACCGGTGGCAAACTCAACAACCTCGATCCCGCGGGTGACTTCACCCAGCGCATCGGACAGAACCTTGCCATGCTCAGCCGTGATGGCGGCGGCCAGTTCTTCGGAGCGATCTTCGAGGATACCGAGGAATTTGTTCAGAATACGTGCACGACGCAGCGGCGTGGTTGCGGCCCATTCGGCGGCAACGGCGGACGCGGATTCAACAGCGGCACGGACCTCGGCCTTGGATGCCAGATCAACCGTCGCACTCTGTGCGCCTGTTGCCGGATTGAAAACCGGTGCCGAACGGCCGGAGTTACCGGCAACGCGTTTGCCGTTGATATAATGGGTAAGTTGGTTTGCCATTGGGTTTCTCCCGATAAACCTGATGATCACTGGGACGATCTTAATATAAGTGGGGGTCTTCCCCCTTAATAACCTGTACCCATTATGACTATGCACAGGGATGCACATCAATTATCATTTCCGCAAATTTGATGTGCAAAAATTAAAGTCATGACAGGATCACACCCATCATGGATTGGGATCGCTTCCGCATCTTTCTGGCTGTTGCCCGCCAAGGTCAGATCCTTGCCGCCGCCCGGCAGCTTGGCCTGAACCACGCGACGGTGGGCCGCCAGCTGACCGCGCTTGAACAGGAACTTGGCACCAAACTGATTGAACGGCGCACCACCGGATCGGACCTGACCCCGGCGGGAAGGGAATTGATGCAGGCAGCAGAGGCCGCAGAGTCGGCTTTTTTGCGTGCTGGCACCGCCGTTTCCAACCAGTCAGAGCTGATCAGCGGCACGGTCCGCGTCGGCGTCCCCGATGGACTAGGCAACTATTTTCTGGCAAGTGAGTTGGCTCACTTTGCATCAAACCACCCGGATCTTGTGATCCAACTGGTGCCGCTGCCACGCACATTCTCACTATCCCAACGCGAAGCCGATATCGCGATCACGCTGGATCGCCCCAAGCAAGGGTGCCTGGTGATCAGTAAACTCACCGACTACACACTCAGTGTCTATGCCAGCAAATCCTATATCGAACGTTTTGGTCCGGTCAAAACCGAGGCCGATCTGACAGACCGCCTGTTTGTCACCCATATCGAGGATCTGATTTACAGTCGCGCACTGGATTACGCCGCCCGCCTTGGCAAACTGATGAAACGCCGATTTGAATGCGGCAGTGTGGTGGCCCAGATGGAGGCGGTGCGGAACGGATACGGCATCGGTATCCTGCACGACTACGCCACCGAAGGCATTCCCGACCTCGTCCGCCTGCTGCCTGAAATCCGTTTCACCCGCAACTACTGGATGCTCCAGCACCCGGACACCAAGGATACGCGCAGTGTCGCAGCCATTGTCGATCATATAACGCGCGTAGTACGTGGGGCTCGTGATCGGTTTATCATGAGCTGAGAACACACAATTGCCGTCAACGGCACCGGCCTGAATGCGCACAGCGGATCGCGATCACATACCCGTTGCGACCAGGCAGACAAAACAAAAGCCCGCTCAATCCTGAACGGGCTTTTTGATCACCAAAAAGTGACGTCTGGTCATTTATTTCGCCAGTCAATTTCGATTTTGGTCTGCGGCGACAGGGTCCGCAGCTTGTCTTCGAAATAAGCCTGCATATCTGCAAGGCTGTGTTCATCGGCCGCAGACATCGCAACTGTCAGAAACAGCGGCGTCGCCGTCAGTTCGCACGCACCATTTTCAAATGCCAGTACACCAGCATCGGGTTTGCGCAGGGTGCCCTTGACGTCTTCGCCACGGGCTTGCAGCATCATCCCCTTGAGAAAGCAAGGCGCGCCGCGCAAATAGATATCTGCAAACGCAAAGCTACCGACACCATCCTGTGCCTTTGAAGTCCGAGACACAGGGCCAGCCTCATCAACTGAAACATCCATCGGATTGACCGAAACCGGCCAAGACTCGTTCACTTTGATCGCCAGATTAGACATGTGCATCACCAATCCTGTAAGGGCGCTTTATGCGCACGGTATCCCCATACCCCTTGGACACGCATTTCACATTGCTTAAGCACTGAACAATAATGACTACTAGTCATTTATCGCACATCACAGAAGAACGTCAATGCACTTTGTCCTGACAAAAATGTCCTGAATCGGGCAAAGCGCAAGTCTGTCGGCAAAAATTTCTGAAATATTTGCGCGATGATCCGCCAGATCACGCAGATCATCGCAGAAAACCGTGATCTAACAAAGGAATGCGTTCGAGATCACATTGCTGTGACGTGATCTCGATTGCTGCATCCCGATATTTGCGTGGCAGCGTTACCTAGCCCTGAACGACTTCCTGACGCTGCGCGCCCAAACCATCGATTCCCAGTTCCATCACGTCACCGGGTTTGAGGTACACCGGCGGGTTTTGCCCCATACCCACACCCGGCGGGGTGCCGGTCGAGATGATGTCACCGGGTTGCAGACTCATGAAACGCGACAGATAGCTGACGACGAACGCGACACCATAGGCCATGGTTTTGGTGCTGCCGTCCTGATAACGCTTGCCATTCACATCGAGCCACATGGAGAGGTTTTGTGGATCGGCAATCTGATCGCGGGTGACAAGCCACGGACCAATCGGGCCGAAGGTATCGGCACTTTTGCCCTTCACCCACTGGCCGGAATGTTCGAGCTGAAACGCGCGCTCGGAAACATCATTGATCAAGCAGTAACCTGCGACATGATCAAGCGCATCGGCCTCGTCGACATATTTGGTGTGCTTGCCGATCACCACGCCCAGTTCGACTTCCCAATCGGTTTTGGTCGAACCGCGTGGAATTTCGATCGTATCATTCGGACCACAAACGGCCGAAGTTGCCTTCAGGAAAATGATCGGTTCTGGCGGCAGTTCCATACCTGCTTCTTGCGCATGGTCAGAATAGTTCAAACCGATGCAGATAAATTTGCCGGGCCGCCCGACACAGGCGCCAATGCGCGGATCACCCGACACGACCGGCAGGCTTTCCGGGTCAAGTGCGGCAATACGTGCAAAGGTTTCATCGGAAATCGTGGTCGGATCAAGATCATCAATCACGCTGGAAAGATCGCGGATTACGCCATCCGCATCACAAAGCCCCGGTTTCTCCGCCCAGACCGGGCCATAGCGCAAAAGCTTCATGAATTCTCTCTCCTTAGGGTCCAAACTCATTCAAATAATCGTCCCGGTCACCCGGATTTGTGCGGATACGCGAAGCAAAACCGCAGGAAGATATGTATCTTTCAAGGTTTTGCGACAAAGTGGCCCGTGCAAATCCGGGTGATCCAAAGGACAATTGATATGAGAGAAAGCCTCTGCGTCAAAGCCCTTGACCGGGGATCACACCGATCTGCGGGCTTTTCCTTGTCATTTCTCTCATATCAATTGCCGGGTCCGTCATTTGAATGAGTTTGGACCCTATATCGTCACGAGGGTTCTTTCTGGGTCCTGCACAAGCCAAGTCCCACAAAAAGAACGATTTATTCCTCATACCTTAGTGATGTCACATCATGATCCCAAAGGGCAAGCCAATTGAGAATACATTATCCGCAGTGACCATGATGATTGTTCTCGGCCCGCAATTCGATATCATCACCGAAAAGACCTCTGCGCCGAGAAAGGAAACGACAGGACATGATGGAGACCCTTACCGCAGCTGACGGGCACGAGCTTGATTGTTGGTTTGAGCCACCCGTTGGTGCAAGACGCGGCGCGATTGTAATCCTGCAGGAAATCTTTGGCGTCACCGAACAGCTCAAGGGGGTTGCGCGCAAATATGCCGCCCTGGGTTACGAGGTTGCCATCCCTGCCCTGTTTGACCGGGTGGAGCGTGGCGCGGTTGTGGACTTCAACGATTTTGATCGGGCGCGTGCGTTGATGATGGCGTCCGAGTTGTCAAACACCCTGACCGACATCGATGCCGCCGCCCGCGCACTGTCTGCCAAGGGTGGCAAGGTTGGCGTGATCGGCTTTTGCTGGGGCGGCGGGTTGGCGCTGCGCGGTGCCCAATGTCTTGGTATCGCGGCGGGTGTTTCATTCTATGGCACACGTATCGACCAATACCTTGACAAGCCCCTGCACACGCCATTTCTGGCACATTTCGGCCTGTCTGATGGGCACGTCCCGATGGAGATGATCGAAGACGCCAAGGCGGCGCTACCCGACATGGAAGTACATATGTATGAAGCCGGTCATGCCTTTGCCAACGAAGCACGTCCATCCGCCTATGTCGAAGCGGCCGCCGAAGTTGCGCATGCCCGCACAGCCGAATTTCTTGCCCTTCATATCGCAGACTGACGTGACCAGAACCCCAGCCCTGACCCATTGGAAACACAGCCCTGATGCGTATTGCCATTCTTGATGACTATCAAAACATCGCCCTGCAGTCGGCCGACTGGACTGAGGTCCAAAATCACGGCGAGATTACCGTATTTGACGATCATGTTTGCAATACAGGCGATCTGATCAGCCGCCTTGAGCCGTTTGACGTTCTGTGTGTCATGCGTGAACGCACAGCTCTTGCGGGCGACATTTTGCGCGCGCTTCCGAACCTGCGGCTGATCGTAACCACCGGCAAGCGCAATGACGCAATTGATGTCGCGACCGCAAGTGAACTGGGCATCACGGTTTGCGGCACAGAATCCCCATCCACGGCAACGCCGGAACTGACCTTTGCCCTGATGCTGGCACTTGCCCGCAATCTCATCGCGGAAAACGCATCGATGCGCGCTGGCGGCTGGCAGGTCGGGATCGGTCAGGATCTTGCAGGTTCGACCTTGGGGATTATCGGGCTTGGACGGTTGGGCGCAAAGGTCACGAAAATGGCGCAGGCCTTTGACATGCATGTCTGCGCCTGGAGCGCCAATCTGACGCAGGAACGCTGCGACGAGTTGGGCGTGACCCATATGACAACCAAGGAGGATTTGCTACGCGCGTCGGATTTCGTCACCATCCATCAACGCCTGTCTGATCGCACCCATGGCCTGATTGGTACGAATGAGCTCAATCAGATGAAGCCAACCGCCTATCTGATCAACACATCACGCGGCCCGATCATTGATGATACTGCCCTGATTGACGCGCTCAACAACGGAGAGATTGCGGGTGCTGCACTCGATGTCTATGACCACGAACCGCTACCTGTGTCGCATCCCCTGCGCCATTGTGATGGCCTGTTGCTAAGCCCGCATCTTGGCTATGTCACCCGCAATACCTGGAACGTGTTTTACAGCCAGACGGTCGAGGCCATTTTGGCCTGGCAAAACGGCAAACCAGTCCGGGTGATCAATCCAAGCTGATTGCGACTGGTCTGCCCAAAAAGGATTGGGTTCCGATCCTGCTAGCCGCCCTCGGTCTACTGATTGTTTATCTGATCAATATACGCCCGCCAGCTACCAAGCCCGGTGATTTCGGTTGCCCCGGCAAGGCCGGCACTTTCACACAGAAAACCTTTTTCGAAGGTCCCATCTTCAAGCTCCACCGAGCCCAGACATAGAGGAGACGGAATTCCGGCAAGGAAGCTGCCAACCTCGGACTTTGGTAATGCCCAGACTTCCACCTCGATAGCGCCGCCGCCACCATCGGCCAAGGCGACCATGCCCGGACGTTTCGGTGGCCCACCAGCAAGAGCGTAGAAACCATATTTCGCAGCTGTTTTGGTTTTGCGCAGCATGCGCGCCCCACGACTGGTGAGTTCGCTATTGAGCGGTAAACCGGACATGTGCGCGCCACAGACCACCATGCCGATTTCGTCTTTTCTGACCTGGTCGGCCGGCAAGGCGATTTTTGTGCGTTCCCATCCGGTAGCCCCGACAACGCCATCTTCGATTGCAGATGCAAGTGATGCGACGAGCACGTCTTCACCTTTGCGCGCGAGGATGGTCAGGCTGCCTGGTCGCCCATCACTGCGCGCGCCAGTCGGGACGGCGATACCGCACATATCAAGCAAATTGACGAAGTTGGTATAGGTGCCAAGCCTTGAATTCGGTCCAATCGGGTCCGCTGCAATATCTTCGACACTAACAAAGTGCGGAATGGTCGGGACACAGATCGCATCAATCCCGGCCAGTGCAAATTCGCATTCGCGTGCCAGATCCTTCAGCCGGTACATTCCGTTAAAGGCATCAGCAGCAGATAGCTTCAACCCCGGTTCAAGAATAGCCAGCGTGGTCGCGTGCAGGGTTTCGGGCGCATCAATCAGCCGCGCGCCAACAGCAGCAACACGTTCAGCAACCCAAGCCCCCTCATAAAGCATCTTCGCGACATTATAGAACGGCGTGAAGTCAATCTCGGTGACCTCACAGCCCAGCTCTGAGAGCTTTCTGACATCCTGATGGAAGTGATCCCGCTGGACGGCATCCCCAAATGTCTCGAGCGTTTTGGCATTGGGAACCGCAATTCGCATAGGGGAAACTGCCCGAAGTCCGCCACTGTCAGGCATCTTTCTCGAATAGGCGTCCTTTGGATCGTATTTCGAGGCAACCTCAAACACATTCCAGGCATCCGACACTGTCAGGGCGAAGATGGAAATCGTATCAAGCGTTCTACAGGCCGGGACCACACCGGTTGCAGACAGTGCGCCAAGGGTTGGTTTCAGGCCGACAATGCTATTGAGTGCTGCGGGCACGCGGCCCGACCCGGCGGTATCGGTTCCAAGTGAAAAGGTCGCAATACCCTGTGCAACAGCGACGGCCGACCCCGATGATGATCCGCCTGGTACAATTGCCGGATCAATGGCATTTTTCGGAACAGGATACGGGCTTCTGACACCAACCAGCCCTGTGGCGAATTGGTCGAGGTTGGCCTTGCCCAGGCAAATTGCACCGGCGGCCTTAAGTTCGGCAATGACAAATGCATCTTCGGTCGCGTCATAGGCGAAATCGGGGCAGGCCGCAGTTGTGGGCATTCCCGCCACATCAATATTGTCCTTGGCGACAAAGGGAATTCCCCACAAGGGGCGCCCGTCATAGCTGCCCAGTTCCTTTGCCGCGGCAAGGGCAGCATCACGGGCCGCATGAATAAAGATGCCCGGGTCATTGGTCCCATCCAGTCGGCGAAATGCTTCTTTGATGACATCAACAGGAGACAAACCGGATGCATATGCCTGCCGCAAGGCGGCAAGAGTAAAGGGAAGATCAGCAATCATGTTTGGCATTCCGTGTGTGGCGTTGTTTAAAATTTCGGAGTGAATCTGAGGTCAGGCGATCTCACGTTCCGGGGCCTGAGGTGCCGCCGAAAGCAGTTCGCGGGTATAAGGATGGCTCGGGTTTTCCATGACTGTCGCAACCGGGCCGGACTCAACGATGCTGCCGTTCTGCATGACAATCACGTGGTCACACAGCAGTCGGACAACGTTCAGATCATGGCTGACAAACAGGTAACTGATGCCAAGTCGTGCACGAAGATCCGCCAGCAGATTGAGAACAAGTGCCTGAATTGAAACATCGAGTGCAGCTGTCGGTTCATCCAGAATCAGAAAGTCCGGGTCGGTTGCAAGTGCCCGCGCAACTCCGACACGCGCTTTTTGACCACCGGAAAGCTGATGGGGGAACCGGTCGAGAAGATGGTTTGGAAAACCTGTCATTTCGGCCAGTTCTTCTGTGCGCTTGTTCATTTCAAGACCGCGCATCCCCATCAGTCTTTGTAGCGGGTCGGCAATCGCCTGACGCGCCGTAAAGCGGGGGTTCAAGCTGTCCGTTGCATCTTGGAATACCATTTGTATTTTCGAACGCAACGGGTGCTTGGCAAAGGTCGCTGCCGGGAGAGAAGCGATATCTTCGCCGCGATAAAAGATGCTGCCTGATGTCGAATCAAGCAGGCGTACGAGCATCGAGGACGTGGTTGATTTGCCGCAGCCGGACTCGCCGACCAGACCGACACTTTCACCTTCGTGGACGGTAAAACTGAGTTTCTTTACAGCATGAACCGGTCCGCTTTTGCCCTGGTATGTCTTTGAAAGATTGACGACATCGATCAGAGGCTTTTCACCAATCACATGGGGTTCAAGTTCGGGGCGCTCACCCTCGGGCAACAGGGACCGAATGCTGCCCGTCCGTCTTGGCGTCGCGTGAACCAGCTTTTGCGTGTAGGGATGCTGAGGATCGGTAAACAGCCTGACCGGATCGCCTGCTTCAACAATCAGACCGTCCTTCATCACGACAATCCGGTCGCAATATTGTGATGCCAGCCCCAGATCGTGCGTGATCAGGATGGATGACATGCCGCGCGCGCGAACCAAATCATCAACGAGGTCCATCACAGCTTTCTGGGTGGTGATATCAAGCCCTGTTGTCGGCTCGTCCGCGATGATCAGTTTGGGATCACAGGCAAGTGCAAGGGCAATGACAACACGCTGACACATGCCGCCGGAAAGTTCGAACGGGTAGGCTTCATAGCGCGCGGCAGCGTCACGAATTTTAACCGCTTCGAGTGCTTCAATTGCCTTTGCTTTGGCATTGTGGCGGGTCGCGCGGCTATGGCGGCGCAAGACATCTTCGATCTGATGGCCGACTTTTCGGATCGGATTAAGGGCCGCACGCGGGTTCTGGAAAATCATGCTGATCTCGCGCCCGCGGATGTCACGCATGTCGCGTTCGGATGCGTTGCGCAGATCAACACCGCTATAAACCGCGTCGCCAGCCTTGATCTGTCCACCTGCATCAAGAATACGCATCAGCGCATAGGATGTAACCGACTTGCCCGATCCACTTTCACCAACAATCCCAAAGCGTTCGCCTTTTGCCAGTTCAAAATCGATCCCCTTTACCGCATTGACTTCGCCATTTCGTGTGCGGAAGGCAACGCTGAGCCCCTTGATGGAAAGCATGGCTTAAGTTCTCCGGCGCGGATCGACGATATCGCGCAGACCATCGCCCATCAGGTTAAACGTCAAAACCGCAATCATCAGTGAAAGACCCGGGAACAGTGCCAACCACCATTCACCTGACACGATGAAGTTCGCCCCCTCGGCCACCATGATCCCCCATTCCGGGGTCGGTGGCCTTACACCCAGACCAATGAAGCTAAGGCCCGCAGCATTCAGGATCGCCCAGCCAAGGTTGAGCGATACCTGAACCATCATTGGCGGCAAGGCATTGGGAAAGATATGAAAGGCCAAGATACGTGCATCGCTATTGCCCGACAGTTTGGCAGCGAGGGTAAAGCCTGCATTGCGGCGAATATTGACCTCGGCCCGGACAAGGCGGGCATAGAACGGGATATTGATGATCGCCGTTGCGTAAATGATATTGGCAACCGAATTGCCAAGGGCTGCAACCACCCCCATCGCCAGAACAAACAACGGAAATGCCATGATCGTATCAAGGACGCGGTTCAGCGTGATATCCGTCCATCCGCCGCGATAGCCGGCAATTGCGCCCAAAAACGATCCGATCACAAATGACAGTGCGACAGCCGCGACCGAGATCACCAGATCAAGACGGGTAGCGACAACCACACGGCTAAAGACATCACGGCCAAGATTGTCTGTCCCGAACCAGTGCGTCAGGGACGGCGGTTGCAAGACGCTTGCCGCATCGGTTGCCAACGGATCGTAAGGCACGATCAAAGGTCCGAAGACTGCGGCGAAGATCAAAAGGCCAAACATGGCAAAGGCAACTGCGGTTACCGGGTTTTCGCGTAACACATAGATGATGTGCGCCAATGACCCGGACTTTGATTGCTGTGTGCTGGCCGACGGATCGTTCGTTGCCGCAATGGCTGTATCGGTCGCTGATGACACCATCTTGTTCATTTCCCGGAAGTCCCGAAACGCGGATCAATCAGCGAGTAGGCCAGATCGATCACAAGGTTGAGGAAGACGAAAAGAAACGCCATCGCCAGAACAAAGCCCTGGACAGCGGCGTAGTCGGAGACGATCAGGGCTTCGACTGCGTAGGAGCCGATGCCCGGCCAGGCGAAGACTTTTTCGACAAGAACATTCGCGCCAAGGACGAAAGAAAACACCATGCCAAGCGTTGTCACCACGGGCAGAAGAGCGTTGCGGAAGGCATAGCCATAAAGAATGCGCCCCGATCCGAGCCCGGCTGCACGCGCGGTACGGATATAATCCGATGACAGGGCCGAAAGCATTGCCGCACGGGTCATGCGCGCAATTGGAGCAAGGGTAAATAACGCAAGGGTGACGGCAGGCAGAATGAGCTGTTTGAGCGCACCAAACCAGGTTTCCCAATCGCCGACCAGTGCGGCATCAATCAGGAAGAAACCCGTTACATGCGGTGGATCAAGATAGACGAAATCAAGCCGCCCCAGCGGTGAAGGCGAAATGCCCAGCAGGTAGTAGAAGATGTAAATCAGCATCACGCCGGTAAAGAAGGTCGGCAGTGACACACCCATTGTCACCAGCAAACGACAAATCTGATCAATCCAGCTGCCTGGGCGGGTTGCGGCCAGAACCCCCAGGGGAACGGCCACAAGGCAGGACAGGATCAATGCGCTCAATGTCAGTTCAAGTGATGCCGGCAGGCGGCTGGCCAGTTCGGTCAGAACCGGTCGCCCGGTAGAGACAGACTGGCCCAGATCACCCTGAAACAATTGTCCCAGATAGATGACAAACTGTTCAGGCAAGGGTTTGTCGAGACCAAGCTTCGCCCGTGTTTCCTCGATGGTTTCGGGCGTTGCCATGATCCCGGCAAACTGGACAGCCGGGTCACCAGGCAAGGCACGTGTGAGGACAAAGCTGATGACAATGACCCCGAACAGGACGGGTATGGCCTGTGCGATACGTGTCAGAATACTGGTTCCCCGGACTGCCATGATCTTAGCTTTCAACCGTGGTCAGGCCGCGAATATCGAGCTGACGATGGAACCAGAATTCGTAGCCCCCTGCCCCGTTCAGCGCGACGTTCAGGGCCGGCTGCCAAAGCGGGATACGCGGCAGGTCTTCGTGAACGATATCGATCATACGCATGATTTTTGGCGCATATTCGGGATCATCCATCGCCATATGCAGGGTTTCGTTCGTGAGCTGTTCGACTTCAGGGTTGGAATAGTTCGACGAGTTGAACAGATGACCTTCCTGATAGGCCCAGAAGAAATAGTAATCCGGTGTATTGAGCCAGCCACCAAAGTTTTCCAGATGGAAATCAAGGCGCTTTTCAACCAATGCGGCCGTACGCCAGTTTGCCCCCGGGATTTTTTCGATCTCAACCTTGATGCCAAGTTTGCCAACCGCTTCCTGGATCAAAAGAGCTGCTGGCTCCATCCAGGATGAAAGGTCAGTCGAGATGGAAAGCTTGGTCTCGAAGCCATTGGCAAAGCCCGACTTCGCCATATGCTCCTGGGCTTTTTCCATATTGGTGTCGTAGGGCGATTTGCGGGGCCAAGCGATATCGGTTGCCTTTTCCTCACCTCCCCAAAGCGGCGCACCACGACCATAAGCAGCAGCGTTAAAGATCGCTTCATATGGGACAACGTAGGCAATTGCCTTTCGCACATCCGGGTCCTGGAATGGCTCGAACTTGGTGTTCAGGCACAGCGCATGAATGCAGTTTTCAATCGGGGTCGAGTAGACCGTGACCTTATCGGCGAGTTCGGCGGCATCCTTGTCCGGAATGTTGAAAGCAACCTGAACGTCGCCGCGTTCAATCAGTGCACGGCTGGTTGCTGCTGATGGAACTTCGCGCATGATCACACGACGGACCGGCGGGGTCGGGCCACCAACCCAGTTGTCATTGCGTTCAAAGACAACCTGTTGGCCGGCATCCCAACGCGAAACCGTGTAGGCACCTGAACCGATCGTATTGAGGTGCAGGTATTCCATCGCCCAGGGATCATCCGTGGTGGCATGTTCCATAGCGACTTTGGAATTGATGATAAAGGGAACGGGGACGGCAAGATCAGGCAGAGACAGTTTGGATGGCTGATCGAGCTTGATAACAAAGGTTTCGTCGTCAACGGCTTCGAACTGGTCCGGGCGCGAAAAACCACCGGCCTTCATCTGTACTGTCGGGAAACCACCAACACTGACGGCGCGGTCAAATGACCATTTGACGTCGGCGGCGGTGACCTTGCTGCCATCGTTGAAAACTGCATCGGATTTCAGCTTGAAGGTCATCGTCAGGCCGTCATCCGAGAAAGTCCAGCTTTCGGCCAGTTCCGGTACGATTTCCGAATAGTCGTAAGACAATCCACCGCCTTCTGCCGGTTTGGTGCCGAATGACACCAGACGATCATAACAGTTTACTGCGATCTGATAGCTGGCCCGGTTCGTGCCGGTCCGATGCAGATCAAGGCTGTTAACCGTCTGAGCAGATACCGCGACCAAGGTATCGCTACTTGCGGCCATTGCGGAAAACGTCTTGGCAAATGGAAGGGTACCCGCAACCAGCGCACTACCCTTTAGGAAATTACGTCTCGTAAGCATCTTCGAAAACCCCCATTAACAGCTTCTGTGAATCCATTGATTTCAGTTTGCAGTTTTTTGCGTTCGCGAAAACTGCTATGAATTCACCAATGCGGTGCAAAAAATGCACCACCCATGGAAATGAGAGATTCATGAGGTATTTGCAGACTTTTCGCCTGATCGAAGCTGTGGCGCGCGCGGGATCAATGCGTAAGGCCGCCGAAGATATGAACCTGACGGCATCTGCCCTGAATCGCCGTATCAACGGGTTTGAGGAAGAATTTGGCGCAGAGCTGTTTGAACGTTTGCCCAGTGGTGTGCGTCTAAACCCCGCCGGGGAACTTCTGCTTCATCACTATCGTGCCATGGCATCCGACCTTGAGCGGGTCCAAGGGCAGGTTGCCGATCTGTCGGGCGAGCGTCGCGGCCATGTTTCCATTGCCTGTTCACAGGCTTTGTTGCCCTATTTCCTGCCCGAACAGATTGCAAAATATCGCGCAGAACACCCCGGGGTGACCTTTAGCGTCAATGTGCGTGATCGTGCACAGGCCGAACAGGAACTGGCGACATATTCGAGCGATCTGGCACTGGTATTCGAGCCGATCTATCTCGTCGATTTCGAAGTAATCCATACCATTCCGCAGACCGTTGATGTGGTGATGCGTGCTGATCACCCGTTGGCGATCCGCGATGAAATACGCTTGCGCGACTGCCTTGATGTGCCACATGTCGCACCGACCCATCGTTTCGGGGTTCGTCATTTGCTGGATTTTGCAGCGCGTCGCGGCTCCCGCCACGTTTCACCGGTTGTCGAAACAGAAAGCTTCGAGTTGATCCGCCACTACGTCATTCACGAGAATGCCGTTGGCTTTCAAATTCCCATTGGCTTGCGCGAACCAGATGACGGAAAACTTGTATTCCGCCCGATTTCGGAGCGAGATGTACCGGCTGGTAGCTTGATCCTGGGCCAGATGCGCGGGCGGACTTTGCCTGTTGCATCAGCACGCTTCGCCATGCAGCTTGCCAATGCGCTTAAGGACTATCAGACCAGCCGCGAAGCATGGCGCTAACCTTGCCAAAATCAGATCGCAGAATGTTTGCGATAGCCTGGGGCAAACAGAAGCCTGGCCGATGTGATGCCGGTGTTATTTTCCCAAGTGGTACGTTCCATAAGGAAAAGCGATGTGCCGGGATCGGTGCGCAGCACCTTGGCCTCGGCCGCGCTGGCGCTGACGGCGGAAAAATAGATATCGCCGCGCGTATAGGGCGCATGCAAAACCAGCCATTCATTGGCACTGATTTTCTCAAGATCGGCATCAAGGATCGTCGGCGTTGCGGCAATCGACACCCAGCGATCTTCGAACATGAACGGCTTGCCATCGGCCAGATGGAGCGAGGTGATATGCAGCATATCGCTATCGGCCGTGACACCCAGATTGGCGCAGATTTCAGGCGGCGGTGTGCGCCGTTCGCTAAACAGCAGGCCATAGGCATATTTCTGCCCGCGCCCTTCGATCTCAAGTCGGATGACCGGAATATCAAGCTTGGCGCGCCGCACCGGGTGAGCTGCCACGCGCGTGCCCGCCTTGCGCCTGCGATCGAGGAAGCCCTCAGATGCCAGTTCACGCAGCGCACGGTTTACCGTGGCACGCGCACAGCCAAGTTGCTCGGCAAGTTCGACTTCCTTGGGGATCAGGTCGCCGGGTTTCCACTCACGGGTATGAATGCGGCGCAAAACCTCGTCATGGACGGATTGCCAGCTTTGCTGTTCCAGGCTGTTCACACTGCTTCCTTGAGTTGTTCCATCACCTTGCGATACCGGTTGGTGATCGCGTCATGGGCGATGTGGCGGCCCTCGGTCACGACATGGCGACCGGCCGACCAGACATCACGCACCATGCGATCATCTCCGGCAAAGATATATGTATCGAGGATCGTATCGCCTGTCCGACCGATCAGGTCAACCGCCGAACCATCCAGCGCCATCAAATCGGCCAGTGCACCGACCTCGATCCGGCCTGAATCACGCCCGGCGGCCTGTGCGCCGCCCTTGGCCGCTGCGTCATAGATACGACGTGCGGTCGATTTTTGTTCGGTTGCCAAAGCCGCGCGGGAATTATCGCGCAGGCGCTGGCTGTATTCCAGAGTTCGCAATTCTTCCGAGAGCGAAATGCGGATATTGGAATCCGATCCCACACCAATCACGCCACCGGCATTGAGATAGCGCACGCCATCAAAGATCCCATCGCCCAGACTGCTTTCGGTGATCGGGCACAGGCCCGCCACCGCGCCGGTTTTAGCCAGTTCAAGCGTTTCGTGTTCTTCCATCTGGGTGCAGTGGATCAAACACCAGTTCGCATTCACATCGGCATTTTCAAGCAGCCATTCTGTCGGGCGCTTGCCCCAGCTTTCGCGCACTTCATCCACCTCGGCCAGTTGTTCGGCCAGATGCATGTGGATCGGTCCGTCCTTGGAAAGAAGACTGGTCGCAAGCAGGTCTTCACGGCCAACGGCACGCAGGGAATGTGGCGCAACCCCCATCACCGTATCGGCGGGCAGATTTTTAATCGCCCGAACTGATTCCTCATACAATTTAGCAAACTGATCGGGATCGTTGCCAAACCGGATCTGGCCGGGGCCAAGCGGGCGCTTGTCACAGCCGCCATATTGATAATGCACCGGCAAAAGGGTCAGGCCGATGCCGGTGATTTCGGTTGCGGCAGCAATGCGTTCGGCCATCTCGGCGATATTGTCATACAAATGCCCGCCGGGCCGATGATGCAGGTAATGGAATTCGGTGTTGTTGGCGTAACCGGCCTCCAGCATTTCCATCTGCACGAAAGCAGCGATGGCTTCGACATGGTCCGGGGTGAGCTGATCAAGGAAGCGGAACATCAATTGCCGCCAGGTCCAGAAGGTATCGCGCGGATCGGGCCCGCGCCTTTCCGTCAGGCCCGCCATGGAGCGCTGAAACGCGTGGCTGTGCAGGTTTGCAATCGCCGGAAGAAGAATATCGGTTTTGCTTGAGGCATCCGACGGCGCAGCAGAATCGGCCTGAATCGCAGCAATTCTGCCATTCTCATCAATCTCGATCCGGACATTGCCTTGCCAGCCTGCTGTCGTAAGTGCCTGATTTGCCCAAAGAACCTTCATTGCCTCTACCCGTCTTGACAGAAATATTATGTACGTACATATTATCTTTAATAACAAACTTATCAAGGGGTGATGCTTCGCGATGCTGCTTCGAAACGCAAAAATCGTCACGATTGAGGATCAGGACAGCTATGGCCTGATCGAGTGCGGCGCGATTGCCATCAAGGACGGCCTGATTGATTGGGTCGGTGCCGATGACGCCATCCCGGCCGAATATCTTGACGGTCCAGTGCGTGACCTTGAAGGTCGCCTGATCACCCCGGCCCTGATTGATTGCCACACCCATGTTGTCCATGGCGGCGACCGCGCAGTTGAATTCGAGATGCGCCTGAAGGGTGCAAGCTATGAAGAAGTTGCGCGTGCCGGCGGCGGCATTGTTTCGACCGTGAAGGCGACCCGCGAAGCATCAATTGAGGAGCTTCTGACATCCGCCCTGCCGCGCGTCGATGCGTTGCTGGCAGAGGGCGTGTCGGTGATCGAGGTCAAGTCGGGCTATGGCCTTGATCGCGAGACCGAGCTTAATATGCTGCGCGCAGCCCGGAAAATTGCCGATCATCGCAATGTGCGGATCAAAACCACCTTCCTTGGCGCCCATGCGGTGCCGGTTGAATATAAAGACAACCCGGACGGCTATATTGATGATGTCTGCATTCCGGCCCTGAAAGCCGCCGACGCTGAAGAGCTGGTCGACGCGGTTGATGGTTTCTGCGAAGGCATTGCCTTTAACACCGATCAGATCAAACGCGTGTTTGACGTTGCCCGCGAGCTTGGCATTCCGGTCAAACTGCATGCCGAACAGCTATCGAATATCGGCGGCACCAAACTGGCCGCCGAATATGGGGCGATTTCGGTCGATCATATTGAATACGCTACCGAAGAAGACGCGATGGCGATGGCCAAGGCAGGCTCGGTTGCGGTACTTCTGCCCGGTGCGTTTTACACCCTGCATGAAACCCAGTTGCCGCCGATTGACGCATTCCGCAAGCACGGCGTGCCGATGGCAATTGCAACCGATTGCAACCCCGGCTCATCGCCGCTGGCATCGATCCTTTTGACCATGAACATGTCCTGCACGCTGTTCCGCCTGACGCCGGAAGAAGCGCTTGTTGGCGCGACTGCCCATGCGGCGCGCGCCCTTGGCCTGTCGGATACCGGTCGGATCAAGCCGGGACTGCGGGCGGATCTTGCCATCTGGAATGCCAAACACCCGGCCGAGCTTGCATACCGCATCGGGTTCAACCCGCTGTTCGAACGCATTATTGGCGGTGAAAGCACCGCCGCCTGAGCCCAAAGATAACCGCGCCACCGCATCAACATGTGACCTTAAGGATAGATTATGACTGTCACCCTTATCCCCGCATCGGTCAAACTGGCAGAGCTTGAACGCATCTGGCGTGATCAGGTCGCAGTCAAACTCGACCCCGCAGCCCGCGACGGTGTTGAAGCGGCGCACGCAATGGTGCGCAAGGCGGCAGACGGCAGCGACGCGGTCTATGGCGTGAATACCGGCTTTGGCAAACTGGCCTCGGTCAAGATTGCCCCGGAAGATACCGAAACCCTGCAACGCAACCTGATCCTCAGCCATTGCTGCGGCGTGGGTGAGCCACTTGATATCGCGACCACCCGTTTGATGATGGCGTTGAAATTGCTGTCGCTTGGGCGCGGTGCATCCGGTGTGCGTTGGGATCTAATCGAGCTGATCGAAGGCATGCTGGCCAAGGGTGTTACCCCCGTCGTCCCGTCGCAGGGATCGGTTGGCGCTTCGGGCGATCTGGCCCCGCTGGCCCATATGGCAGCGGTCATGATTGGTGCGGGCGAAGCCATCTACGAAGGTAAAACCGTTCCGGGTGGCGAGGCACTTGCCAAGGCGGGTCTGACACCGGTGGTGCTGGGCCCGAAAGAGGGCTTGGCGCTGATTAATGGTACGCAGTTTTCAACCGCCTGCGCGCTGGTCGGGCTGTTTTCAGCCTGGCGCAATGCGGCGAGTTCAATTGTGACATCGTCGCTATCGACCGATGCCATCATGGGATCGACCGCCCCGCTGGTCGATGAAATCCATACACTTCGCGGTCATCCGGGCCAGATCAATGTGGCGCGTGCGATGCGCGATCTGATGAATGGGTCGGAAATCCGCGAAAGCCACCGCGAAGGCGATACCCGCGTTCAGGACCCCTATTGCATCCGCTGCCAGCCCCAAGTTACCGGGGCGGCGATGGATTTGCTGCGCTTTGCCGGTCAGACGCTTGAGATCGAAGCCAATGCCGTGACTGACAACCCGCTGGTTCTCAAAGAAGACGGCCGCATTGTTTCGGGCGGTAACTTCCACGCCGAACCGGTCGCCTTTGCCGCCGATCAGATCGCGCTCGCCGTTGCCGAGATCGGGGCGATTGCCCAGCGCCGTGTTGCCTTGATGGTCGACCCGACCCTGTCACATGATTTGCCGCCATTTCTGACCCCGGAGCCGGGCCTGAATTCCGGTCTGATGATTGCCGAGGTCACGACGGCAGCCCTGATGAGTGAAAACAAGCATCTGGCCAACCCGTGCTCGACCGACAGCACGCCGACCAGCGCCAATCAGGAAGACCATGTGTCGATGGCTGCCCACGGCGCACGCCGCCTGGCCCGGATGAACGCCAATCTTTCCTACATCCTTGGTGTCGAACTGATCTGTGCGGCACAGGGCGTTGAATTCCGTGCCCCGCTTAAGACCAGCCCGGGGCTGCTCAATGTTTTGAAATCGGTTCGTGCCGACATCCCGACCGTCAAGGAAGACCGTTACATGGCGCCGGATCTGGCGAAGGCCGCCGAACTTGTCGCTGGCGGCACACTTGTAGATGCCGCCAAACTTTCGGGCTTTGTCGTCGGGGAGGCAGCATAACCATGACCGATCCGGTTGAAATCAAACGTGGCGATAGCCCGATTGTTCTGGGCCTGCCCCATACAGGTACTTATGTGCCGGGTGACATTGCCGCGAAACTGAATGATCGTGGCCGTGAGCTGGCTGATACCGACTGGCATATCCATACCCTTTATGACGGGTTGCTGGATGGTGTGACGACGGTGCGTGCGACGTTTCATCGTTATGTGATTGATGCCAACCGCGACCCCGAAGGTGTCAGCCTTTATCCCGGTCAGAACACCACCACCCTTGTGCCGCTGACCGATTTTGACGGCGAGAATATCTGGGACGTGGCCCCGACCGAGGATGACATCGCCTATCGGGCCGCAAGTTTCCACGCGCCCTATCATCAGGCACTGGCGGCCGAGCTTGAGCGCGTACGCGCCAAGCACGGTGTGGCGATCCTCTATGATTGCCATTCGATCCGCTCAAACATTCCGTTCCTGTTTGAAGGGACCCTGCCCGATTTCAATATCGGCACCAATCTGGGCGCGACATGTGATCCGATGATCGAAACGCTGACATCAGAAATCTGTTCGCAGGCCCAAGGATACAGTGCGGTTCTGAACGGTCGTTTCAAGGGTGGCTGGACCACGCGCCATTATGGCCGCCCCGAGATCAATCAGCACGCCATCCAGATGGAACTGGCGCAATCCACCTATCTGACGGCCGAGGAAGCCCCTTGGTCCTATGACGAAAGCCGTGCAGCAAAACTGCGCACGCATCTTACCGAAATCCTGAAGACACTGGCCGATTTGGCCCCAGCACTAAGAGGCAAGTCATGACCAACAATCCGCGTCACAACCAGCGTGATATCTATCCCGATACCGGGAGCAAAATCTCGGCGAAAAGCTGGCTGACCGAAGCACCGATGCGCATGTTGATGAACAACCTGCATCCCGATGTTGCCGAAAACCCGCATGAGCTGGTTGTTTATGGCGGTATTGGCCGTGCGGCGCGTACCTGGAAGGATTTCGATCAGATCGTTGCCAGCCTGAAGGAACTTGAAGATGACCAGACCCTTCTGGTGCAGTCGGGCAAGCCGGTTGGTGTATTCCGCACCCACAAGGACGCCCCGCGCGTTCTGATCGCGAACTCCAACCTTGTGCCACATTGGGCCAACTGGGACCATTTCAACGAACTCGATAAGAAAGGTCTGGCGATGTATGGCCAGATGACGGCGGGTTCTTGGATCTATATCGGTTCACAGGGCATCGTTCAGGGCACCTATGAAACCTTTGTCGAGGCAGGTCGCCAGCATTATGACGGCGATCTTAAGGGCAAATGGATTCTGACCGGTGGCCTTGGCGGCATGGGTGGCGCACAGCCGTTGGCCGCCGTGATGGCCGGTGCATGCTGTTTGGCAGTCGAGTGCGATGAAACCCGTGCAGACTTCCGCCTGCGCACCCGTTATGTCGATGAGAAAACCCATTCGCTGGATGAAGCGCTTGAAATGATCGAACGCTGGACCAAGGCGGGCGAAGCCAAGTCCGTTGCCCTGATCGGCAATGCGGCGGATGTGTTCCCGGAACTGGTCAAGCGCGGCGTTCGCCCGGATATCGTCACAGATCAGACATCGGCCCATGATCCGGTACATGGTTACCTGCCACAGGGTTGGACCGTTGCCGAATGGCGCGAAAAACAGGAATCCGATCCCAAGGCCGTTTCCAAGGCCGCCCGTGCATCGATGCGCGTTCAGGTCGAGGCCATGGTGGCGTTCCATGATGCCGGTGTCCCGACGGTGGATTACGGCAATAACATCCGTCAGATGGCGCTTGAAGAAGGGTTTGAAAACGCCTTTGCCTTCCCGGGCTTTGTTCCGGCCTATATCCGCCCGCTGTTCTGCAAGGGCATTGGTCCGTTCCGTTGGGCAGCCCTTTCGGGTGATCCGGAGGACATCTACAAGACCGACCAGAAGGTCAAGGAACTGATCCCCGATGATCCGCACCTGCATAACTGGCTGGACATGGCGCGCGAACGCATTTCGTTCCAGGGCCTGCCGGCGCGTATTTGCTGGGTCGGTCTGGGACAGCGCCATCGTCTGGGTATGGCGTTCAACGAAATGGTCAAGAATGGTGAACTGAAAGCCCCGGTCGTCATCGGGCGTGACCATCTTGACAGCGGTTCAGTCGCAAGCCCGAACCGCGAGACCGAAGCCATGAAAGATGGCTCGGATGCGGTCAGTGACTGGCCGTTGCTTAATGCGCTGCTCAATACGGCGTCCGGGGCAACCTGGGTATCGCTGCATCATGGCGGCGGTGTTGGAATGGGCTTCTCGCAGCATTCCGGCATGGTGATTTGTTGTGACGGCACAGAAGATGCCGCACGCAGGGTCGAACGCGTCCTTTGGAACGATCCGGCAACCGGTGTGATGCGTCATGCGGATGCAGGATATGACATCGCACTGGATTGCGCACGGGAACACGGGCTGAACCTGCCCGGGATTCTCGGCAAGTAATTAAAACTCACGCGTGGGGGCAGTGACGACTGCCCCTGCATCGCCCTATCAGGGTACAATCAAGGAGGCTTCTTAACATGAAAAGACGTGAATTTCTGACCGCCGGTGTTGCCGGCGCAGGTGCAGCGGCCGCTGCAACATTCGCAACCCCTGCCATCGCACAGGACAAGCGCCAGTGGAACATGGTGACCGCATGGCCGAAAAACCTGCCTGGGCCGGGTGTGGCTGCGCAGAAACTGGCAGACCGTATCACCACACTTTCGGGTGGTCGTCTTGAAGTCAAACTTCATGCCGCTGGCGAACTGGTTCCGGGCAATGGTGTGTTTGATGCCGTTGCGGAAGGCACCGCCGAGATTTATCACGCGGTTCCGGCATACTGGGGTTCGAAATCCAAAGGTATCCTGCTGTTTGGTTCGCAGCCGTTTGGCCTGCGTGCCGATGAACAGGTTGGCTGGCTTAACTATGGTGGCGGTCAGGAACTGTATGACGAGATCTATGGCCAGTTCGGTCTGAAGCCGTTCCTTTGCGGTAACTCCGGCCCGCAGTGGGCAGGTTGGTTCCGTAACGAAATCAACTCGGTCGATGACCTTAAGGGGTTGAAGTTCCGCACCACCGGTCTGGCATCGGAGATGTGCTCGAAACTTGGCATGGCGGTTCAGGCCATGGGCGGTCGTGACATGTTCCAGGCACTTCAGTCTGGTGCACTTGATGCCGGTGAGTTCATCGGCCCGTGGAGTGACAGTGCACTTGGCTTCTATCAGGTTGCCAAGAACTACTACTGGCCAGGTGTTGGTGAGCCGTCCTCGGCCGAGGAATGCGCGGTGAATGCCAAGGCCTATGCCGATCTTCCTGATGATCTGAAAGCCGTCGTCAAGTTCGCGGCAGACAGCCTTTATAACGAAGTCTGGACCGAGTACGAAACCAAGCACGCCATGGCCCTGAAACAGCTTGTTTCCGAGCAGGGTGTTCAGGTTCGTAAACTGCCGGACGAAGTTGTTGAAGCCATGGCCAAAGCCGGTGCCGAGGTGATTGCGGAGCTTCGCGAAAGCGACGATGCACTGACCAAAAAGGTCACCGAAAGCTTTGTTGCCTATCGTGACCTGATCGGTGGTTACATGACCTATGCCGATAATGGTCAGATGAATGCACGCGCCAAAGCGCTTGGCTTCTGATAAACACTGAAACCGACGCTGGCTCGTCCAGCGTCGGTTTTTCTTTCAGGCGTGCCTTTCACGGGGAGATGTCATGCAACGCCTTGCTGATGCACTTGACCAGATAAACCACTGGACCGGGATGACCGTGCGCTGGTTCGCACTTCTGATGGTTCTGTTGCAGTTTACCGTGGTCTTGCTGCGCTATGTTTTCGGGTTCAGTTCGATTGCGCTTAATGAAAGCGTTCTGTATCTGCATGCCGCTTTGTTCATGTTGGGGGCGGGCTATACGCTGTTGGTTGATGGCCATGTCCGGGTGGACATTTTTTATGCCGCAGCCACCGACAAGACCAAGGCGCGGATCGATGCGTTTGGCTATGTGGTTCTGGCAATCCCGTCGATGGCAGCCCTGCTGTATTGGACCTGGCCATCAGTGATCAATTCGATCGCGATGATGGAAGGGGCGATTTCGGTGGGGGGTATTCCGGCAGTCTGGTTTTTGAAATCCCTGATCCCGGCCTTTTGTATTCTGTTGATTATCCAGTCCGTCGCCTGCCTTCTGAGGCAGGTGGTTTTGCTGCGCGGCAATGTTGAAGATCAAGGCGGTGCGAAGTGATGGAATATCTTGATCTTTTGATGTTTGCCGCTCTGATGGGCTGCATCCTTTTGGGCTTTCCGGTGTCGTTCTCAATCGCCGGAACGGCGGTGATTTTCGGCTATCTCGGCTGGGTCACGGATACGATGAATATCGGCCTGATGGGGGCGTTCGGCCAGCGCGTGTTTGGCACGCTGACCAATGATGTTCTGATCGCCATTCCGCTGTTTGTCGTCATGGGTGTCGTCCTTGAACGATCCCGCATTGCCGAAGATTTGCTCCATACCATGGGCCGACTGTTTGGCCAGTTGCGCGGCGGTTTGGGTATTTCGGTGGTGCTGGTGGGGGCGTTGCTCGCGGCCTCGACCGGGATTGTCGGGGCCACCGTGATTGCCATGGGCATGATTGCGCTGCCGACCATGTTGCGCACCGGCTATAACCCGAAAATGGCGTCGGGGCTTGTGTGTACCGCAGGCACGCTGGGCCAGATCATCCCGCCTTCGACGCTTTTGATTATTCTGTCTGACGTGATGTCATCGGCCTATCAGCAGGCGCAGTATGAGCAGGGAAAATTCACGATTGAAACCATTTCGGTCGGGCAGATTTTTGCCGGCGCGCTGATCCCCGGGCTGACGCTGGTGGCGATCTATATCATCTATATCCTGCTGCGCGGGCTGATACGCCCGGCCGATATGCCACCGGTGCAAAGCGATGATGGCCGCCCCAGTGTGGGCGAAGTGGTCGGTGCGGTTTTGCCGCCTGTGCTTTTGATCATTGCTGTGCTTGGGGCCATTCTGGGCGGGGTCGCCACCCCGACCGAGGCGGCATCAGTCGGTGCAATCGGTGCGATCCTGATGGCTGGTGTCCGTCAGGGGGCGAACCGCAATCTGGTTCTGACCGGGACCGTTGCCCTTTTGATCCTTGCTGTCATGGCAGGTGTCGCGCCGGTGCGTTTCCAGCGCAGTGACCTGACCGGTGTTGATTATGCATTGGGTGCTGGTTATGTGGCGCTGGCGGTTATCGGGATTATCGCGATCC
Source organism: Thalassospira sp. ER-Se-21-Dark (assembly GCF_017922435.1). Taxonomy (NCBI): domain Bacteria; kingdom Pseudomonadati; phylum Pseudomonadota; class Alphaproteobacteria; order Rhodospirillales; family Thalassospiraceae; genus Thalassospira; species Thalassospira sp. ER-Se-21-Dark. The sequence continues at coordinate 351,754 of NZ_VDEZ01000003.1, forward strand.
TGGCCTGCCTGCGTCAGGCATGGAAAGCCGACATTCTGAAATCTGCGCTGACATCGACCATGACGGTCAGTTCGATGATCTTTGCCACCATCCTGACGGCCAGCATGTTCTCGCTGGTGTTTATCGGGCTGGGCGGCGAAGACCATGTCGAGGAAATCCTTGAATCGATGCCCGGTGGACCGACAGGGGCGCTGATCTTTTGCATGGCGTTGATCTTTGTGCTGGGCTTCTTCCTTGATTTCGTGGAAATCACGGTGATCCTGCTGCCGCTGATTGCGCCGGGGCTGATTATGATGGGTCACGATCCGGTGTGGCTGGCGATCCTGATTGCGATCAACCTTCAGACATCGTTCCTGACACCGCCATTCGGCTTCTCGCTGTTTTACCTGCGCAGTGCCGCCCCGCCGGAAATCACCACCGGCCAGATTTATCAGGGTGTGGTGCCGTTTATCGCCCTTCAGCTGTTTGGCATTTTCGTGATCTGGCTGTGGCCGTCACTGGCCAACTGGCTGCCAAGCGTGGTGTTCTAGGCACAGAACTGAAAATGAAAAAACGCCCCCGATTTCTGGGGGCGTTTTTGTTTGGTCATGGCCAAGGCGGCTGTCAAAGGACTTCATAGACCGACACATAGACCGTGCTTTTTTCGCGCTGTCCGGATCCGACAAAGATCCGGTGATTAAGCCAGCTATAGCGTTCATCGCCGGTTTCAAACCGGGGCTGGGTGCGCATGTAATATTTCGACGGATCGACATGTTCACCGCGTGCAAGGGCATCGAGAACATCCTTCGGACCATGCCGAAACCCGAAATTGCGGATATCAATCAGCGCCCCGTCATGGGTTTCGATGCAATACCGGGTATCGAGTTCGGCGACACCGTTTTCAAAAACGGTTTGCCAGTCAGCACCCAATGCAAGGACCCGGCCGTTCAAAGACTTGCCTTCGACATGACCGCCTATGATCGGAATGATCCGGCGTGTGCCGCGCATTGAGTTGCCAAGCTCCATGGGGGCTTCCAGCTCGACCGTCAGATCGCAAAAATGTTCAAGTTCAAGCTTCATATCGCCCTCTTTAATTCATGGTCGTCGGCAGGAAAAGAACGATGGATGGCACTAACACCAGCAGGATCAGGCGAATGATGTCGACCGCAACAAACGGGATGACGCCCTGAAACACCTTTTGCAGGGGCACTTCGCGGGCAATCGAATTGATGACAAACACATTCATCCCGACAGGCGGTGTGATCAGGCCAAGTTCGACTGTCATGACAACGATGATGCCAAACCAGATCGGATCGAACCCCAATTGGGTCACCACTGGAAACACGATGGGCACCAGAAGAATGATCATCGCCATCGCATCAAGGATGCAGCCCAGTAAAAGGAAAAACACAAGGATCAGCGCAAGTGTCGGATAGGCCCCGATATCAAGCCCGACCAGCCATGCAGTGATCTTTTGCGGGGTCTGGGTGATGGCCAGAAAATAGCCAAACAGGATCGCACCGATCAGGATGGTATAGATCGCAACCGATGTACGCAGGGCCTCGACCAGACTATCAAGAATGCTGCGCCAGCCAAGCCGTCCCCGGATCACCCCGATCAGGGCGGTCAGGACAGAGCCAACTGCCGCGGCCTCTGTTGCCGTAACAATACCCAGATAGATGCTGCCAATAATGGCGATGAACAGGGCCAGGACCGCCCAGACATCGCGCAAGGACCGAATGGCGTTGCGCAAATCAAACGGTTCGCCCGCTGGCAACCCGCGGGCATAGGTCACCCGAAAGGCCAGCATATACATCACAATCGCCAGAAGGCCCGGAATGATCCCGGCAATGAAAAGCTTGCCGACATCCTGTTCGGTGATAAAGCCATACACCGCCAGAACAACCGATGGCGGGATCAGAATGCCAAGCGTTCCACCCGCGGCAATCACCCCGGTCGCCACATGATCGCGATAGCCACTGCGCTGCATTTCCGGCAAAGCGACCTTGGTCATGGTTGCCGCCGTTGCGACCGATGAACCCGATATGGCGGCAAACCCCGCACAGGATGCAATGGTCGAAAGCGCCATGCCGCCCCGAAATGATCCCAGCCACGCCTGCCCTGTGCGAAACAGTTCGCGCGACATGCCGGAATTGGTGGCAAGAACGCCCATCAGGATAAAGAACGGAATGAGGCTGAGGTTAAAGTCGGTGATGGTGCGGATCGGCGATTGCGCCAGAAGGTTGAGTGCCGGCGTCGGGCCGACGATCGCGGCGAAACCGCCGACACCAACAATCCCCATCGCAATGCCAATCGGAACCCGAAGCAGCATCAGGGCAAACAACGCAACAAACCCGCCAAGTGCGACAAAATCGGCTTCAGTCATCAGTTCCCCCCGAACCACCAGTTTGCTTTTGTTTTTTCGGGTCGGAGGCAATATGCGGCTCTGACTCGGCGGGTTCAAAATCATCCAGCCCGGCATTGGTCAGCGCGATCATCAAGGCGCGCGCCAGAATGGTCAGCATGCTGACCGCAACGCCAAGCCAGATCAGCCCCATGACCGGCCAGACGGGTACTTGCAGATCAAATGTCGTCTCGCCACTGTTATAGGCGCTGGTGACACGCGCCAGCATCTTCCAGCACAGCAAGCCGGTGAAGCCCAGCAAGACCATCCAGGCAAAGAAATCCGTCCATCGACGGACGCGCGCGGGCAGCATCAGGGCAAACAGATCGACCTTGATATGCGATCCACGATACCCCACGCAGGCAAAGCCCCACATGATGACCACGCCCAGAAACAGGCGCGAAAAATCAAATGCATCCGGGATCGGCCATGCAAACAGGTAGCGACCGATTGCAGACGCCAGAACCAGCAACGTGATCACCGCAAGCAAAACGGCCGAGACCATTTCGACCTTGCGCGAAAAGGCTTCGAGATATGTCAGGGAGCGATGAAGAACCCGCATGATTTATGCACTTTCAGAGGTATCGGCAGCACCGACCTTTGATGCCGCCGATACAGGGAGTGACATCAATACTTGGCGTTCTCGGCTTCGAGCGCGTCGATGAAGGCCTTGTAAATGGCATCGGCATCACCGCCTTTGGCCGTAACGCTTTCGCGCCATTGGGCAACAAGCGGTTCGGCGGCATCGCGCCATTGTTGCAGTTCATCGGCGGTCGGCTGATACAGTTCGTGATCGCCAGATGCCATCATCTTGTCACGGCCCGACGCCTCGTTCTCGGCCCAGCCCTTGGAAAAACGACCGGACCATTCCGGCGTGCAGTGATCATCCATCACCTTGCGGTTTTCGGCCGACAACCCGTCATAGACACCGCGGTTGATCACAAGGATCTGCGAGGAGACATAGAACGGCATATCAAGGTGATATTTGGTTTCCTGATCAATCCCGAAGATATAGATCGAGTTCCACGGGAAGGTGATCGCATCTGCCGTGCCCTTGGCGATGGCTTCGCGGGCCTCGGGTGCGGGGACCTGAACACTTGCCCCGCCCAGCAGGTTTACAAACCGTGCCATGGTCGCGTGCGCCGGACGCACTGCATGGCCGTTTATGTCTTCTGGCACGCGGACCGGCATTTTTGAATGGATGGTGCCGGGGTCATGCGGATTGACCAGACAGAGTTTGACTTCCGGCATTTCCTGTTCGGCGTAGTTGGCATACCACTTGTGAAGGGCAACCGACCCATTGACTGCATCCTTCACATTGAACGGGACTTCGGTCAGGCCATAGATCGGGAAACGTCCGGCCTGATAACCCGGATTGATATAGCCGATATCGGCAATGCCATCGCGCGTCATGTCATAGTGATCAGGTGCGGAGCCCAGCTGTTGGGCCGGGAAAATCGTGAAATCGATCTTGCCACCGGATGCCTCGCGGATGGAGTTTGTCCATTCTTCAAGACCCATGGTTTGAACCGGATGGGTTGGCGGCAGCCAGTGGGCCAGACGGAAATTCACTTCCTGGGCAGACGCACCGGAAATGGCAGACATGGCGGCAACTAACGCCAAGGCAATCACTGAACCAAGTTTAAGTCGTTTCATTGTTTCCTCCCTGAGAAAACCGACACCGGCAATTTTGTTTTTGTTGCCTTGTCTGTCGGCTCCTCGATTTGATCAGACCACCCTTGGAAGCCTTTGCCCCATGGGTTGGGCTGATCGCCAAACCGGGCCCAAAACCAATATCCCGGTCAAAAATAACGTCTCCGTTTGTCGCGACCCGGCGCGGATGATGGCGCCCTGGATCGTGCTATGCCAATTCTGAATTTCCGATCAAAACTGCAATCCCCTGACCACCGCCGATGCAGGCTGCATGTTCTAAGGATGCCCTGACTGAGCACAAGCAAAGCATCTTAGTTTGATAGCTTTTCGGCAATTTGCCGAAACAGTTCGAGATTTTCCTCATCGTGACCAACAGGTTCAGCCGTATGGCTTGCCTTCACGATCACCAGATTGTTTTCCGGATCGACATAGATGAACTGGTGGAACAAACCGATCGCGGAATATGCATCCGATCCGGGGATGGTCCACCACTGATACTGGTAACCAAAGGGCTCCCCCAGGGCAGTTGGCTCAAACCCTTCGTCGGGGATCGTAGCTTCGTCAATCCAGTCGGCGGGAACTATCTGTTTGCCGTTTGCCTGCCCCTTGTTCAGGAACATCAGGCCAAACCGTGCATGATCACGCGCCGTAGCGTTAAGCCCGGCACCAAAGAACTCGCGCCCGACATCTTCCGGACCATCCATGACCCAATAAGCGTCATTTTCCATGCCAGCCGGTTTCCACAACTTTTCCGACATATATTCGGCACCGGTCTTGCCAACAGCGCGTTCAAGAACACATCCCAAAACACTGGTATCAAGCGTGGCGTAATTGAACACGTCGCCGGGCTTGTTCTGACTTTCTACAGAGTCGTTGGCTGCGTAGTCGCACCACCGATATTTGTAGGCGACAAGAGAATTGTCATGAACCTGGGTCAACTGGGTATCGCTACCAAACTGATAGATTTCCTGCCATTCCACGCCAGAACGCATGTGCAGAAGATTGCGGATCGTCGGACCGTCATAGCCAGACCCCGCCATTTCGGGCAGATAATCAGTAACCTTGTCATCCAGACTTTTGATAAATCCATCGTCGAGAGCCAAGCCGATCAACGTGGAAACATAAGACTTCGCCACGGAAAAGGTCATGAAGCGCGTGTTGGCATCACTACCGTTTCGGTAACTTTCATGGACAATTGTCCCATCCTTAACCACCACCAATGCATTGGTGGATGTGGCTTCAAGATACGCTGCAAGGGAGACCGTCTCGCCATCCAACGTATAGCCATCATCAAGCGAAACCGGTTTCTCGGGAAGCACCCAGACATTATTGCCAGCCTCAACTGTCCGCGTCGCAAATATCTGGTCCATATGCTGAAAAGTTAGAACATTCAGCGCAGATGAAAACATATGAGCACGAGCATTGATCATGGTTGGTGTCAACCAACGTGACGTCTCGTCTTTAGCAAGAGCAGGCACCGTAGTAGTGACGATGCCCGCAGCCACCAACGCAGCAGTCAAAAAGCGATTTCGCGACAGCATTAGAGAACCTCCCGTTTTTATTTTAATCTTGTTTTAATTCGTTCTGGCGTTAGCCGCCGTCGAACCATTTTCAAGCGCTGGCACTCAGCCCAGTTCGGCGCGTTCGATCAGAACAGCAATGCCCTGCCCGCCGCCAATACAGGCCGATGCGATGCCATAGCGACCGCCGGATTTGACCAGTTCGCGCGCCAGCGTATTGGTGATCCGAACCCCGGTCGCGCCCAGCGGATGACCAATGGCAATCGCGCCGCCATTGACATTGACCTTGTCTTCATCAAGGCCAAGTTCGCGGATGCAGGCTAGGATCTGTGCCCCAAAGGCTTCGTTGATTTCGATCCGGTCAATCTGATCAAGGGTCATGCCGGTTTGATCAAGAACGGCCTCGATGGCTGGCACCGGGCCAATGCCCATGATTTCCGGCGGCACACCGACAGCGGCACCAGCGATGATGCGGGCACGCGGTGTCAGGCCGTGCGCGCGGGCATAATCGGAACTGCCCAGAACAACACCGGCAGCGCCATCCACCACGGCTGATGAATTGCCACCCGTCTGCACCCCGCCAAATGCCGGGCGCAGCTTTGCCAGAATGTCATAGGGCGATGGCCGGATGTGGCTGTCGCGGTCGACCTGATGGATCTTGCGCGGCAGGCGGATGGAGCGCGGATTGCCATCGGCAAATTCAAAGGTTTCGTTGGTCACGGTGGCAATTTCACCGGCAAGGAAGCCGTTTTCCTGTGCACTCACGGCGCGGGCAAAGCTGCGTTCGGCAAAACGATCCACATCTTCGCGGGTGATGTTGTATTTCTTGGCAAGATTTTCCGCCGTGTCGCCCATGGTGCAACTGACCGCCGGATCCAAAAGCGCTTCCCACAGGAAGTCCTTGAATTCGACCTGCCCCATGCGAAAACCACTGCGATGGGTGTAGGCGGCAATCGGATTGCGGCTCATGGATTCAGTGCCGACACAAAGGGCCAGATCCCCACGACCGAGTGAAATATGATCAGCAGCCTGCAAGATGACTTCGATGCCCGTCCCACAAATACGCTGCACAAGGTGTGCTGGGCGATCCACCGGCACACCGGCGTAAATCCCGATATGGCGCGGCGTCATATAGGCATCATAGGATGCCTGGGCCATGGATCCGGCGACGGTGAAATCGATATCATGCGCATCCACCCCGGCGTCCTCGATGGCCGCGCGGGCCGCCTTGATGCCAAGATCAATCGGAGAGACTAGCCCGAAGGCACCGGTATAATCGACAAACGGTGTGCGTTTTCCGCCCAGCAGCCAGACATCTTCAAATTCGGTCCGAAGACCTTTGGCGTTCGCAGTCATTCTGCTTATCCCTTTTTGGCAATCATGACCCCGGCGGGTGACGGGTCGGTATAAAGTTCGGCCACCTTGTCAGCGCGTTTGGTCAGAACCGCGCGCTGATTGATCGAGCCCTTGTCGGTGACTTCGTGCGCATCAAGTTCCGGTGAGCTTTCCAGCAGGATCGCGCGCGCAACAAAGTTCGAACTGCCAGTCGATTTGCTCGCCAATTCATTCAGGCATTTCTGGAAATGCGCCTGCACGGCCGGATGGGTGGCGATGTCACCCTCCGACGCGTTGGCGGGCAGGTCCGGGCACAGTTTTTTGCAGGCGGTGAAATCGGCAAAGATCAGCGCGCCGACATAGCCTTCGTTCAAACCGGTCAGCACCGCATCACGCACATAGGGTGCAAAGGTCTGGGCAATGGCGGTCCGGATGGCCGCCACATGCACCCAGGTGCCGGTCGAGAGTTTGAAGTCTTCGCAGACCCGGCCATCAAACAGGAAGCCCCGTTCGATATTGTCCGGATCAACAAATTTCAGGGCATCACCAATCAGGTAATAGCCTTCATCGTCAAAAGACTCGCTGGTTTTATCAGGTTGTTTCCAATAGCCGGGTGTAATGCTGGGTCCCTTAAGGCGGACTTCGAGCTTTTCGGCATTGGGCACCAGTTTGATATCAAGCCCGACGGCCGGAAGACCGACACTGCCCGCCTGATCAACCGCCCAGGTGGTGGTGAAGGCAAAGGGGGCCGTTTCGGTGGAGCCATAGCCGGTGACAATGACAATCTTTTCGCCAACCGTGTCCTCGGCGATCTTTTCCAGATTGTCCCAGACATATTGCGACAAACCGGCACCGGCATATTGCATCAGTTTCAGCTTGGCAAAGAACATCTCGCGCAGTGTTTTGTTTTCGCGCAGATGATGGACAAGTGCCTCGTACCCCTTGGGGACGTTGAAATAGATGTTGGGCGATACTTCGCAAAGATTGCGCACGGTTTCATGAATACCGTCCGGGGTCGGCTTGCCCTGATCGATATAGAAACTGCCGCCGTTATAAAGCGCGATGCCAAAATTATGGTTGCCACCCGCGGTGTGGTTCCATGGCAACCAGTCAACCATCACCGGTGGTTCATCCTGCAAAAACGCCAGCGCGTGACGCAGCATCATCTGGTTAAAACACAGCATCCGCTGGGTATTGATCACGGCCTTTGGCATCCCGGTGGAACCGGACGTGAACAGGAATTTGGCAACCGTGTCTTCGGTGATTTTGCCATTGGCGGCATCGACCGCATCGGTCGGCGTGGTCTGACGGACATCTTTGAAAACATCGCAGTCATATTGCGACAGCGGGTTTTCCAGAACCAGCAGACGGGCATCCTTTGGCATGACGGCGGCCAGTGCCTTGGCATATTTGGCACCATCATCCACAAAGATCAGACCGGGGTTCAGCAGATCGCAGATATGGCGCAGCTTGGCAAAATCGGACGACACCAGCGAATAGGCCGGTGACACCGGCGCATAAGGAATACCGGCATACATCGACGCCAGCGCAAGAAGCCCGTGTTCAAGACTGTTGCCCGACAGGATCAGGACCGGGCGATCTTCGGACAGTTCCTGTTCGATGAGGTATTGCGCAAGACTGCGGACCTCGTTTCGGGTTTCAAGGAAGCTCCGTTTTTGCCAGCCGCCGGTTTTGTCACGGTCGGCCAGAAACAGATGATCGGGTGTTTGTTTCGCCCAATGATCAAGCTTGTCGGTGATGGCGCGCGGATAGTCATCCGGCGTTTCCGTTGATCGGATATAGATCGTGCCGTTGTCCTTTTTGGACATCGAGACACGCGTATCTCCCATGCGAACCGGACGGAGTCCGGGTTCAGCAATCATAGGCATGAGACGAAACCTCCAGTTTTGATTTTCTTATTTGTTATAATTCATAACAATCATAATTCATCACATCAAGCGCAATATCTTTATGCGTGCACGCGGACCCAACAATTTGACCTTGAGTATAATTATGCTCGCGCGCGAGAGGCTTGAATTTCGATGCGATTTCAGTTGACTAATGACGATTGACGCTGCTCTTTTACTGTGCAAACATAATTGTTATAAAACATAACAAACTTTGGATAAGGAAATGCAGCTCAATCAGGTTCCCGCCATCATTACCGGCGGCGGCAGCGGCCTTGGTGCCGCCACCGCACGCACATTTGCGGTTGCGGGCGCGAAGGTCGCGGTGTTTGATCGCAACGGCGATGCCGCCAAACGAGTCGCCAGTGAAACCGGCGGAATTGGCCTGCAAGTCGACGTATCTGACCGAAGCTCGGTCGAGGCTGCATTCAAGACCGTGAAACAAAATCTTGGCCTGCCGCGCGTGCTTGTGAATTGTGCCGGTATTGGCACCGCCAACCGTATTCTGCCACGCGACGGCAGCCTTCCGATTGATGATTTTATCAAAACACTGAACGTCAATCTGACCGGCAGCTACATCACCATGAGCTATGCCGCGCAGTTGCTGTCGGAAGCGACGCCAGTGAATGACGATGGCGAGCGCGGCGTTATCATCAATACATCATCCGTCGGGTATGAAGACGGGCAGATCGGCCAGTGCGCCTATGCGGCATCAAAGGGCGGGATTGCATCGATGACGCTGCCAGCCGCGCGCGAGTTGGCGCGGATCGGTGTGCGGGTGATGGCGATTGCGCCGGGTCTTTTTTCCACCGCAATGACCGACACCCTGCCCGAAGAAGCCCGTCAGGCGATTGAAGCCAACATTCCGTTTCCCAAACGGCTGGGCAAGGCACAGGAATATGCCGACCTCGCCCGTCATATCGTCGAAAACACCATGCTGAATGGCACCGTCGTTCGTATCGACGGCGCGGTTCGCCTGCAGGCAAAATAAAGACCCGATTGCTTTACGTAAGGAACAAGAACATGACCAACGGCGCGAATGACGTATTGAACGTCGCAATCAACGGATCGATTGCCCGTTTGACCATCACGCGACCTGAAAAGCGTAACGCGGTCAGCGATACTTTGATGGCAGCACTTGAGGCGTTTTTTGCCAATCCGCCTGAAGGGGTACGGGTTGTTATCCTGGCTGGTGAAGGCGGGCATTTTTCAGCCGGGCTTGATTTGGCCGAGCATGTTGCACGAAATGCCGCCGATACCATGCGTCATTCACGCAACTGGCACCGCATCATGGACATGATCCAGTATGGTGGATTGCCGGTGATTTCATTGCTTAAGGGTGCGGTCATCGGGGGTGGCCTTGAACTGGCCAGTGCGACCCATATCCGTATTGCCGATGAAACCGCCTTTTTCCAGCTTCCCGAAGGACGCCGTGGCATTTTCGTTGGCGGTGGTGCATCGGTCCGGGTCGGCCGTATTCTGGGCGCGGATCGCATGATCGAGATGATGCTGACCGGGCGCAAATACAACGCCGAAGACGGCCTTCGCCTTGGTCTGACGCATTATGTCTGTGACAGCGAGGAAGCCGCCGAAGCAAAGGCCATCGAGCTTGCCAATACGGTTGCCGAAAATGCGCAGCTTTCGAACTATGTCATGATCCAGGCCCTGTCACGGATCGAAGACATGGCGAAAACCGATGGCCTGTTTACCGAAAGCCTGTGTGCCGCCCTGACCCAGACCAGCGAAGATGCACAGGAAGGATTGAAGGCATTCCTTGAAAAACGTGCACCTAATTTCAAGTAACTGCCTATAACAGAGCCGCAGATAATTGCGGCCATCAGATCGCATACCATAAGATCAAGGATCGGCAAGAAACCGCGTAAAGCGGACGCCAGAACATTCAGGAAGGAACAGGGCCACCCGACGAAAACCGGTGCGCCCATAATGTGAGGAGACGTTCGATGTCAGGATTTTCCGTTAATCGCCGCCAGATGCTCGGCATCATGGGCGGCGCACTTGCAGCCCCTGCAATCATTGGCAAGGCACGTGCAGCCGAAGTCACTCTTCGTCTGCATCATATGCTGCCGCCGGTGGCACCGATGCACAAGGCGTTCTTCGAACCGTGGTCCAAGACCATCCGCGAACAGTCCGATGGCCGTATCGATATTCAGATTTTCCCGGCCATGCAGCTTGGCGGCAAACCGCCGCAGCTTGCCGAACAGGTGGCAAACAACGTTGTGGATATCGCCTGGACCTTGACCGTCTACACGCCGGGTCGCTATCCGATTTCCGAAACGCTGAGCCTGCCCTTCATGGTGACAACCGCCGAGGCAACATCGGTTGCCATGCACAAGTTCATGGATGAATTTGGCCAGGACGAATACCGTGGCATGAAGCCATTGGCCTATCATGTTCATGCCGGTGGCAAGTTCCATATGCGCGACAAGGCGATTGAAAATCAGGCAGATCTTGACGGCCTGCAAATCCGCGCCCCGAACCAGAATGTCGGTAAGGCCCTTTCCATTCTGGGGGCTGAGCCGGTCTTCTTCCCGGTTACTGAAATGGCCGTCGGCCTTGCCAATGGCGTGATTGATGGCACCTGCCTGCCCTATGAAGTGGTTCCGGCCTTCAAACTGCATGAACTAACATCGGTGCATTGCGCCCCGGCAGAAGGCGGACGCGGTCTTTATGCCAACTCGTTTGCGCTTTTGATGGCGGGCAATGCCTATGACAGTATGCCCGATGATCTGAAAGCGGTGATTGATGCCAATTCCGGTATCGATCTGTCACGCCAGATCGGCAAACAGTTCGATAGCTTTGAATCGGTTGGCTACAAAATGTGTGCTGATCGCGGCAACAAGTTCGTCGAGATTCCCAAAGACGAAATTGAACGCTGGCAGTCTGCGACCCAGCCGGTCGTCGATGAGTGGATCGAGACACTCAATGATGCCGGACATGATGGCAAGGCGATGATTGATCGCCTTAATCAGCTGATCGACGCCGAGACCGCCTGACATGTCAGGAGCCACCCGTGATCACAATGGGCGCGGCAATCGCGCAGCGCCCATTCATTTTCTTGGTCAGTTTGTTGATCGTGCCTGCATTGCATCCGCTACTATTGCGGGTGCCATCATGCTTGCTGTCGCCGTCACAGTAACGCTGTCCGTAACGATGCGATATATCGGCATTGGCGGCATTCGTGGTGACTTTGAAATTGTCGAAATGGGATGCGGGATTGCCGCATTTCTGTTTTTGCCGTTGTGCCAACGCAAGGGCAACCACGTAATGGTCGACATTTTCAGCATGGCCTTCCCCCAACGCACCCGCACCATTCTGGATCAACTTTGGGAGATCCTGTTCTGTTGTGGTTGGGTGATTATTTCCTGGCGGGTCGCTTACGGCCTGATTGATATGTTTGATTATAACGACCGCAGCATGCTTTTGAGAATGCCCACCTGGATTATCTACGGCTTCGCACTGTTCGGACTTGGGCTTTCAGCCCTGACCGCCTTGTCGAACGTGATCGAACAGTTTGTTCGCCCAACCACCCCATCGCAAACGGATGCCCCACAATGAGCCCGGTTGAAATCAGCATCATTATGGTCGTCGTCCTGCTGGCGCTTATTTTCCTGCGCATGCCGATTGCATTGGCGATGGCCGTTGTCGGGGCAGGCGGATATGTGGTCCTGTCGGGATGGATGCCGCTGTCGGCCTATCTCAAGACCGCGATTGTCGATAAATACATTTCCTATGACCTTGCGGTCATTCCGCTATTTATCCTCATGGGGCAGATTGCCACCAAAACCGGTATCAGCCGCGCGATTTTTACCGCGTCGAACGCATGGCTTGGTCATTGGCGCGGCGGCCTTGCGATGGCATCTGTTGCCGGTTGCGCGGCATTCGGGTCGATTTGCGGATCATCGATCGCGACCGCGACCACCATGGGACGCGTTGCCTTGCCCGAAATGCGGCGCCACGGATATTCCGGCGCACTTGGGGCCGGAACACTTGCCGCGGGTGGCACGCTTGGCATCCTGATCCCGCCGTCGGTGGTTTTGATCATTTATGCGCTTCTGACTGAACAGAACATCGTGAAACTGTTCCTGGCCGCGACCATTCCAGGGCTTCTGGCCGTGCTTGGCTTTATCCTGGCGATTGGTGTTTATGTTCGCCTGTTCCCGGAAGAAGGCCCGGCGCATGCAGGGCTTCCGATGCGCGAACGCATCAGGTCGCTTGGCGGGATCTGGCATGTTGCGCTTGTTTTCATTGCTGTTCTGGGCGGCATTTATGGCGGTGTCTTCACCCCGGCCGAGGGGGCATCTGTTGGGGTGGTGCTGATTGCGTTGACCGGATTTTTGATGCGCAGCCTGTCGATCAAGGGCCTTTTTGAATGCGTGATCGAGACTGCCGGGACCACGGCGATGATCTTTGCCATCATTTTTGGCGCGGATCTTTTCAATGTCGCGCTTGCCCTGACCCGGGTGCCGACCATGGCCGCCGAGTGGGTCGGCACGGCCGGGATCGCGCCGATGACGGTTCTGATGGTGGTGATCCTGTTTTACATCGTCATGGGGTGCATCATGGACAGCCTGTCGATGATCCTTTTGACCGTGCCGGTGTTTTTCCCGGCCTTCATGGCGATGGATTTCGGGATGGATCCGACCCATCAGGCGCTGTGGTTTGGTATCATCACCCTGATTGTTGTCGAACTGGGGATGATCACGCCCCCGGTCGGGCTTAATCTGTTTATGATATCGGCGATGGCACCCGATATTCCGACCCGCAAGATTTTCCGCGGGGCGGTGCCGTTCCTGCTGGTCGAGTGCCTGCGCATCGCGATCATCGTCGCGTTCCCCGTGCTGACATTCTGGCTGGTGGATATCGTCACAGGATAGCTGCGTCCAAAAAGATGGAGACACCGTTGCAAGCAAACAAAAAGAAGAAAAACGATACGGATACCGGTATTGCCGGATTGTCGCCCGACAGTCCGCTGCGCGGCTTTGTCGGCTATAACCTCAAGCGTGCCTATATGTCGATCCACAGCGATTTTGTCGCCAGTCTGACGCATCTTGATCTGAAGCCGACGACCTATAGTGCGCTTGCCATCATCAATGAAAACCCCGACATCAGTCAGACCGATCTGGCGCGGGCTCTTGCCATGGAACGGTCGAACATTGTCGTCATGGTCGATGAACTTCAGGCGCGCGGATTAATCGTGCGCAACAAGGTGCCAACCGATCGTCGTGTCTATGCGCTGCGCACCACTGCCAAGGGGATTGAGCTTTTCCTTGAGGCCAGCCGTGCGGTTCAAAAGCATGAAGACAAGCTTCTGGAAGGGTTCGATCCCGAAGAACGCGCACACCTTGTAGAGATGCTGATCCGTATTCAGCAGGTCAAATAACGCTTAGATCAGGTAAGGTTCCATGTTGCGACTGTCCCGTGAAATCCGTGTTGAATGGGGTCACTGCGATCCGGCCCGGATTGTCTATAACCCAAACTTTTATGACTGGATGGAAGGCGGCCTTCTGGCCTTGCTTTCGGTTGCCGGGTTCGACCTTGCCACCATGATCGCAAAGGATGTGGATTTTCGCGGAACGCCACTGGTGCGCGGTGATGCCAGTTTTATGGCGCCTGCCCGGGTCGGCGATCTGATCGTGCATCATGTCGAAGTATCACGCTGGGGCGGTAAATCTTTCGACCTTTCCCATCGCTTTACGCTGGATGAAACCACCTTGCTTGAAGGATCGCAAACCCGCGTCTGGGGCCGCGCCAACCCGGACAACCCGGCAAGTCTGATTGCTGTTGCCGTGCCCGATGCGGTCAAGGCCGCCTTGTCAGAAGACAAGGTTATCCGCCTGACACTCCATCAGGAAACGCAAGCTTAAGAGACGCCGTCGTGACCCCCTTCAAAGCCCCGATTGACGATATTCTGTTTGCCCTGTCAGTGACCAGTGATGAAAACGGTGCTGCAGAACACGGCTTTGATGCGGAAATCACCGGCGAAATTCTGGATCATTTTGCCCGCTTTGCCGAAGACGTCATCGCCCCGATTGATGAGCCGGGCGATCAGGAAGGCTGCAAAATCGAAGATGGCCGGGTCCGGATGCCATCGGGTTTCAGCAACGCCTATCAGGCCTATGTCGAACAGGGATGGCAGTCGATTTCACTGGCCGAGGAATTTGGTGGTCAGGGTGCCCCGGCCACCGTCTGTGGCGCGATCAGCGAAATACTGGCCGGAGCCTGTCATTCCTTTCAGATGGTTACCGGACTTGTCCCCGGTGCCGCCAGACTGATTGCGCAATTTGGCACCGATGACCAACGCCAGACCTGGCTTCCAAAACTGGCATCAGGCAGCCATCTTGCCACCATGTGCCTGACCGAACCGCAAGCAGGCTCTGATCTTTCAGATATCCGCACGGTCGCAAGCCAGCAAGACGATGGCAGTTGGGTTCTGACCGGGGAGAAGATCTTTATTTCTGGCGGGGATCAGGATCTGAGTGATGAAATCCTGCATCTGGTGCTGGCGCGGACCGGTACTCGCGAAGACGGGGTTCGGGGACTGACGCTGTTTCTGTGCCCGTCCGATAGTGGCGAGACCGAACGCAACACCATCACAGTCACCCGGATCGAAGAAAAGATGGGTTTGCATGCCTCCCCCACCTGCCAACTGACGTTTGACGGCGCAACCGCCACGCCGATTGGCCCGGTTGGCAAGGGGTTGATGTGCATGTTCACCATGATGAACCATGCCCGCCTTGATGTCGCCTTGCAGGGTGTGGCGCACGCCACGCGTGCCCATCACATCGCCCAAAGCTACGCCGCAGAGCGCAAGCAGGGCCGCGACCGAAATACCGGTCAACCGATTTCAATTGATCAGCATCATGACATTGCGCGCATGCTGGCCCGCCAGGACATGCTCGCCATTACCGGCCGGTTGATGGCCTATAAAACCTTTGCTTTGATGGAGACGGGTACAAATTCGGACCTGATCGAATTCCTGACCCCGATTTGCAAATCGTTCTGCACCGATGCCGGGGTTGAAGCCGCCCAAATCGGCATACAGGTCCTTGGCGGTTATGGCTATTTGCGCGAATACCGGGTCGAGCAAACGCTGCGCGATGCGCGCATCTGCCAGATTTACGAAGGCACAAACGGCATTCATGCCCTGACCCTTGCCGGTCGTTTGACCCGGCACAAGGACGGCGCAAGTGCGAAGGCGTTCGAGGCCCTGATCTGCGACCTGATCGCGGGCACCCGCAGCGATACCGAAATTGCAAAACAGCTTTTGGCATACTGGCAACAAATGACATCAGAAATCATCGCCAGCGACACGCCTGAAAAATTCGCCCGCGATTATATGCAAATCAGTGCGGCAACCTATGGCGTGGCACTTTGGACGGAACTCGCGGATCGACTTTCACCCGATCAAACCAGCCGCTATGAGAAATGCCTGGCGCAGGTAATCGAATGGGGCCGTGTCACACTGGCCTGTTGCAAGGCACGCGGATAGGCAACCAGTCGCCTGCGCCCTGTCAAGCCATCGCACGACAGGGCGCAGGATTGACCATCAAGAATTCACTGCAGCAAAGCGCGACCAGAACGGCAACATCGCCTTTTCAAGGTCATGCCACATCGCAAAGCGTTTGCGATAAATCTCGCTGGCATCCGGGTTCGGGCTGTAATGGCGGTCCATCGAAACCATGTTGTCGGCGGCCTGTTCATAACCGTGATACATTCCAACCCCGACAGCCGCGGCCATCGCCGCCCCCAATGCACCGGTTTCCTGGCACTTTGCCACACTGAGCGGCAGCTCAAGAATATCGGCGATGATCTGTGGCCAGATTGGGCTCCGCGCCCCGCCGCCGGACAAAATGATCTTGTCAAACCGTGCCCCGGTTGCACGCAGTTTGTCCAAATGCTGCAGATGGGCAAAGGTCACACCTTCGTAGATGGCGCGCAACATATCGGCCCGCCCGTGCCATCCACCAACACCAAAAAATCCCGCACGTGCGGTACCGTTACACGGCGCACCATAAAGATATGGATGGTAATAGGGCCCATCGAGACCAAAGGTGCTTTTGGCAACCAGTTCGTTGGCAAGATCAAACGGTGATTTTCCCGCTGCCACTTCGGCATCATGTTCAAGATATTCACGCACCAGCCATTCCAGATTAACGGCCGACGTCGCCGAACTTTCGATCGACATGAACCGGCGATCCGCATAGCCCGACGACATGAAAATCTCGTTCTCGTTCTGGAAATCGACATTTTCGACAATGATCTGATTGATGCTCCAGGTGCCGACGATCATCGATGCCTGTCCCGGCCGTGCAACGCCCGAACCAAGGGCACTTGCGATCACGTCAAAGAACCCGGCCACAACCGGCGTGCCAGCACGAAGACCGGTTTTGGCCGCAACGTCGGCTGTCACGTGACCAACAACCTCGCTTGGATGGGCAAGACGCGGAAGCTTTTGGCGGGCATCAAGAATACCGAATGCATCAAGCAGTTCGTCATCATAGACGTTCTCTGGCATGCGCAGCATGCCACATCCGCCCATATCGGAAATGTCCGTCACCAGTTCGTTAGTAAGCGCATGGGTCACGATGTCCTTGCACAACAAGACCGATTGCGTTGCGTCGTACATTTCCGGGCGTTCACGCTTGATCCATGCCAGCAAGGTTGGCGTTTGTGACACCCATGGACGTTGTCCGGAAATCGAATAGGTGATGTCGCCCACCCCATCTGACGCAAGCTTATCCACCAGCGCATTGGCACGGGTATCAAGCGATTGAATTCCCAGAAGTGCCTTGCCACCGGCACCAAGCAAATACAGCCCGTTGCCATGTCCCGCACTGCCGATGGCAGCGATATCGGAGGTATCAACGCCCGATTTGTCGATGACCTTTGCCACCACCTCAAAAAGGTCATGGCGCATCTGATCAATATCGCGTTCAACAAATCCCGGTGCCGGGCAGCGCGAAACAGCCTCCCGCGAGGCATGGGCAATTTCGCGCCCGCGGGCGTCGAACAATACGGTTTTAACGACCGTATTGCCCGCATCAATTCCAAGAAAATAGCGTCCCATGGTTCTATCCTTTGAGCCCAAGATAGATATCCCATGCTTTGGCGCCGTCTGCTTGATCATGGATCATCGCCATCAGGGCCGCGACAACCGCCTTTGGGTTGTCATGCTGATAAATGTTGCGTCCATAGACCATACCATGCGCCCCCTGTGCCATCAGGGCCGCTGAATTATCAAACACGGTTCTGAGATCGGCCTTACCACCACCGCGCACAAGAACCGGGCAACGGGCTGCTTGCACAACATGATGGAAATCGTCGGGATCATCGGTCGGGTCGGCCTTGATGATATCGGCCCCCATTTCACGGGCCAGCCTTACGAGCGTTGTGACCTTTTCGGTATCCCCGTCGACCAGATAACCGCCACGTTCACTGTTTGGCTGCATGACAAGTGGCTCGATCATCAGCGGCATGCCGTATTTTTCGCAGTCATTGCCAAGCTTCGAAATGTTCTTAACGCACTGACGGAAAAGATCAGGCTCGTCTGGCAACATGAAAAGATTGACCACGACACAGGCCGCATCCATGCGCAAAGCCGGCAAGATCGGATCGGTTTCATTCTGCATCACCGCCCACATCGAACGATGACGTTCCTTGTTATAGGGGTTGCCCATATCAACGCGCATCACCAGTGCCGGCCGGTTTTCACCCGGAAGGGTTTGCAAAAGATCGGACTGCCCGTAATTCATTTGAATGGCATCGGGACGGGCATCAACCAGGGTGTTGACGACTGACTGGATATCTTCGAGTCCCACCATAAAGCTCGGCTCGTTGCAGACGCCGTGGTCAATTGCAACATCGAGACAGCGACCGTTCTTCATCAAACGGTTCAGGCGCACTTTTTTTGATAGATACATGTTTCCTCCTCTGACCGGCATTCCCGGTTATTTTTTCAGACGATGCTGTGTTTTTTGCCGAGCTCTTCGCGCAGCAATTGTGTGTGATGATCAAGTTCGGCTGCGGACCAGCCCAGAACGCCAGACATCAGCGTTCCGATTTCCTCGATCAAACTGGTGGTGATCCCGCCTTCCAGACCGAGACCCGTGCGGCGCAACAGGATGTCGGAAAGGCTTCGAACCTTTTCGTTACGGATCAGGAATTCGATCTCGCGGCGCGAATAGGTTTCGGCTGCCACAAGCGGGCCATCCGGTTCGGCCTGACAGAACAGCGCAATATCGCGTGCTCTGCTGCCATACCTTTCGGCAAGGCGTTCAAGTGTTGGGCGATCAACCGCAAGATCAATCAGTTCTGCACCGATCCAGTCATCAAGATCGCTTTCGGAGTTGGGGAAATCACGCCCACCGCCGATCTTCAGACGACGGGTATCGCAAACGCGTTTCCGCCCCAGCCGTTGTAAAACAACATCGGCGATTTCTTCGCCAAACACCCGGAAGGTGGTCCATTTGCCGCCAATCAGGCTGATGACCGGGAAATCACGCTTTTCATTGGCTTCCTGTTCGCGGTGCGAATGATCGCGGCTGATCCGGGCGGTTGCATCCGCGTCACTGACAGGAAGCGGTCTGACACCGGTAAAGACATGAACAATATCGTCGCGCGCGATCTCGATTTCCGGAAACACAAAGCGCAATGCGCCAAGCATGTAGTCCTTTTCGCTTTCCTCGCAGCGGGCAAGTTCGGGGTCATCGATCAGGATGTCGGTCGACCCGACAAGCGACACACCGAGATAGTTAAAGGCAATGCAAATTCGGCCATCCGCGTTCTCGTAATAGACCATTTGATCGCCAAGGGCGCTGGCGAGCTGCGCATTGCGGATCATCAGATGCGATCCTTTGGTCCCGCGCACAAAGCGCGGGGTGTCGTTTTCCTGACCACCGGACAGGGCAAGATTGGTAAAATCGACCCAAGCACCGGTGGCATTCACCACAAGATCGGGCGTAATCGTCCCGGTTTCGCCAGTCAAACGGTCGCGCCAATGGAGTTCAGCACCGTCGACCTTTTCGACACCGGTATAGGAATGCGCACTGGCATTCGGACAGGCCTGCTCGGTATCGAGGATCATTTCGACACCCAGCCGTTCGGGGTACTTCACCCAGGCGTCGTAATAGATCGCACCAAACTTCGCATCCTGTGAAAGATCCGGTGCCATGGTTTGAAGTTGCTTGCGCGAGACAAAACGATGCGCTGGCATGGTACGGCTTTTGCGCGACAACCAGTCATAAAGCATCAGGCCGATCTTGATCATGATTGCCGATCGCCGCGACGGTCCGCTTCGCAACCCGATGAAGCGCTTTAAGGATGCAAGCGACCCATGAACCGTATCGAAAATCGGCACAAGTGTTGGCAGCGGAAAGACATAATGCGGTGCATTGCGCAGCAGGAAGTCACGTTCCTGCAAAGACTGCCGAACCAAGCGAAACTCACCATTTTCCAGATAGCGCAACCCGCCATGGACCATGCGTGAAAGTGCCGCACTTGCACCGGAACAGAAATCCCTCTGTTCAAGCAAAACAACATCTACCCCCTGCAGGGCAAGATCACGGAACACACTTATTCCGTTGATCCCGCCCCCGACCACCACGACAGTGGCCCGTTTCGGGATGACTTTATCCTGAGAATTTTGTGTCATCTCATGATCAATCAGGCGGCGCGCGCAACAGGGCCAAGATGGGCTGATATGGCCTTATCAATGATGGCCAGTTCGACGGCACCCAGGACGATTTCACCAGCCTTTGCATTTTCCGCTGCCTGCTGGGCATTGCGCGCCCCGCAAAGCGAGAAGGTGATGCCCTTTTGCGCAATGGTCCAGGCAATCACAATCTGGCCCGGCTGGACATTGTGCGCATCGGCAATCGGTTGCAGGACTTTCATGAATTCGGCAACGCGTTTGCGGTTTTCGACCGAGAATTTCGGGTTTTCACGACGAAGATCGTCGCCTTCGAACACCCGGTCCGGGCCGATCTTGCCCGACAGCAGACCAAGCGCCATCGATGAGTAGCTCAGTATCGCGACGTTATTTTCGACACATAGCGGGACCAGCTCATCTTCAAGCTGGCGTTCGAGCATGTTGTAGCATTCCTGAATGCTGTCGAGCTGGCCGGCCGCAAGATACTGCTTCATCTCGTCGGCGTTGACGTTGCTGATCCCGATCGAACGGATCTTGCCTTCTTTTTTCAGATCAAGAAGGGCCCCCATGGTTTCGGAAATCGGGGTTGTCGGGTCCTGCCAGTGGGTGATGTAAAGGTCGACATAATCGGTACGCAGACGCTTCAGGCTTGTTTCAAGTTCGCTGCGAACGGACTCAGCACCAAGATAGCGATGGATCTTCTTGTCATGTTCGTCGACAAAATAGTTGCCCTTGTCCGTATCCCAGACCATGCCGCATTTGGTTGCAATCACCACCTGATCACGACGGCCTTCGATGGCCTTGCCAACCAGTTCTTCGGCACGGCCAAGCCCATATGCCGGGGCTGTATCAATCAGCGTGATACCGGCATCAAACGATGCCTGAATTGCCTTGATGGAGTTGGCGTCATCGTGACCACCCCACATCCAGCCGCCCATTGCCCAGGTTCCAAGCCCAATTGCGGATGCCGATACGCCGGATTTTCCAATTTCACGAATAAGCTGTGCCATCAGGCATCTCCTTTTAGTATGTCGCTGACCGCATAGGCGGTTTGCTCATCTATCGCCAAAGTCGTCAGGAAATCACCGCGCAGGATGGCCGCAATCGGTTCTGCCTTGTGTTGCCCGCTGGCAATGGCAAAACGGTGCGGGATCTGACGCAGTTCTTCGAGGGTAAGGGCAACCACACGGTCGTTGCCCGAATAGTCACAGGGCGTTCCATCCTTGCTGATCAGATGTGCAAGCAATTCGCCGCTCGCCCCGGCGGCAAGGACTTCTGCAGGATCGATATCGTCATCCAGTGAAAGGTAAGTCGATGTACTTGCCCGCACGGAACCGATACCCATCACCGCAATGTCAGCCTTGCGCGCGATGTCAAAAACATCACGGATGGATCGTTCATCAAGCAGGGTATCGCGGGCTTCACGCGATCCGGCAATAATCGGCGCATGCAGTTGAAGTGCCCGCCCGCCAAGCTTTTCGGCCATCGCCATCGAGACCTGATTGACGTCGGTATAGTATTTCCCCTGAACCCCGCCGGTTCCGGGAACAACCGTAACGTCATAGCTACGCTTGGGCTTCATGGCCTCGACAATTGCGCTGACACCAACGCCGCCCGAAATCGCAATCGTCATGCCGTCTTCGAGTTTCTCAAACAAGGCAGCCGCTGCTGCATCGGCAGTCGATTTGATTGTGATCCTGGGATCGGTTGAAACTTCCGGCACCACAATCGCATTGTCGATCCGCCCCATTTCGGCAATCAGGGTGCCAAGATCCAGCATGCTGCCAAATGGCGACTTAACCGTGATTTCGACCAGACCACGTTCCTGGCCTTCCTTCACCAGTCGGTTGACTGTGGTGTGGGATAGTCCGGTCATTTCTGCGATCTTGGCCTGGGAGATATTCTGTTGATAGAACATCACCAGAACCTTGTGCAAACGGCGTAGTCGCTCGAATTCTGTGCTGTTTGTCATTCTTTTTATTCCTGCCGCAATTACGATTTGGCCGACGCGCCGCGTTTGCGGCGGTTAAGCAGATGATCAGCCGATACCGCGACCAGAAGGATCAGACCGCGAATGATGTCCTGCCAGTAAACCGGGACGTCCAGAAGGATCAGCGAACTTGTCACCAGCGACAAAAGTGCCGCCCCCAACACCGCCCCGAAAATTGTGCCGGAACCTCCGTTCAGGCTGGCCCCGCCGATAACAGCGGCGGCAATCACGCTGAGTTCCATGCCGATGCCAAATTGCGGGGTCGCCGCACCAAACCGCGCCATATAGACCACCCCGGCCACACCTGACAAAAGTCCGCAAAGCGTTGAGCAGAAGATCTTGATCCGCTTGGTCTTGATGCCTGAAAACAGCGCGGCTTTTTCGTTGCTGCCGGTGTAATAGACTTTGCGGAAGATGGTGGAATGCCGCAGCAAGAGATCGAAAAACACCACCAGTGCAAAGAACAGAATGATGACAAACGGCATCCCGGCAATGTCGCCCTGTCCGATGAATTTGAAGCTTGGCGGCAGGCTGAACAGCGACTGCGGGGTCCCTTTGGTGATCAGCAGCGAAAGACCGCGCGCAATCACCATGAAGGCAAGCGAAACGATAAAGAAGTGAAGCCCGATGCGGGTCACGCATTGCCCCATCAGGAACCCGATGAAACCGCACACCAAAACGGCAATCATACTGGCCGTCCAGGGATCCAGCCCCATGAGGAACAACTTGCCGCCAATCACCATCGCCAGACACACGACCGAACCAACAGAAAGATCAATCCCGCCAACGATCAGAAGAATGGTCATGCCGACCACGACAATCCCCTCGATCGAGAAGGACAGCAACATGGCGCGGAAATTCTGCCAGGTCAGGAAATAGGGTGAGGCAAAACTCATGGCGATGCAGATGATCAGGATGATGGCAACAAGCCCGGCTTCACGGGCCTTGAAGATTCCCAGCATTCGGCTTTGCCCCCCGTTTTCCAATTGGGTTGTCTCCGCTTTCAGGTTTTCGTCTTTTGATTTGGTTTGTGATTTCAGTGCCTTGACAGATGTCATGACGCTGCCTCCCCTTTCGTCATGACCGCGTTCTGACACGAAATACCCGATGCCAGTTTCATGATTTCTTCTTCGGTCATGGTCTCGCCTGCAACTTCGCCTGCCATCCTGCCTTCGTGCAGAACAAGGATGCGGTCACAAAGACCGATCAGTTCGGGCATCTCCGAAGAAATGACCAGAACCCCGACCCCGTCATCGGCAAGATTGCGCAGGATGGTGTAAATCTCGCTTTTTGCGCCGACATCAACACCGCGTGTCGGTTCATCAAAAATGATGATGCCCGGATGCACGGAAAGCATCTTGGCAATCGCCACTTTTTGCTGATTTCCGCCGCTCAGGGCAGAAACCGGCTGGTTCACATTTGCACAGCGTAGCGACAGCAGACGCCCCAGTTCCTCGGCACGTTTTTCTTCAGTGCGCTGGCGTACAAATCCCCTGCTGCTGACATGGCTGAGATCAAGGGCTGTGATATTTGCCGCAATCGACAAATCAAGAAACACCCCCGATCCTTTGCGATCTTCTGACAGATACACCAGACCGTTTTGAATGCTTTCGGCGTAGCTTTTGATGTCAAACAGCTTGTCGTGCATGCTGACGGTGCCGCTTTTCTTTCGACTCAGGCCGCAGATCGCATGGGCAAGTTCACTGCGGCCCGCCCCGATCAATCCGGCAAGTCCAAGAACCTCGCCCTTGCGCAGATCAAAGCTGACATCTTGCAAGAAGTTGTCATCACAAAGATCACGCACTGACATCAGCGAAGGTGTCGCATGATGAAGTTCGGTATTCTTTGCCGGAAACTGATTAAGGATTTCGCGACCGACCATTTTGGTCGCAATTTCATCGGGGCTGGTTTCAGATGTCATCAATGTGTCGATGAAAGTCCCATCCCGAAATACCGTAATGCGGTCCGAAATCGCAAAGATTTCAGCCATGCGGTGACTGATATAGATGATGCCGATATTGCGCGCCTTCAGGTCGGCAATGATCCGAAACAGGGCCTCGGCCTCGGTATCGGTCAGGGCGGCTGTCGGTTCGTCAAAGATCAGCACATCACAGTCAAGGGTCAGGGCCTTGGCGATTTCGACGATCTGCTGGCTTGCGATCGGCAGGTTCCCGACCTTTTCGTCGACCGGGATTGGCACCAGATCGGCAAGAACTTTTTTGGCGCGTTCACGCAGCTCTCGATCATTCATCAGGAATGCGGTCCGCGAATTCGTCGCGGCCATCAGAATGTTTTCGGCAACCGAGATATCAGGGCAGAGGGCAATTTCCTGATGCACCAACCCGATACCGTGGGCCTGTGCCTTTGCCGGATCAGGCAGAACGATATCGCGCCCCTTGAAATGGATACGTCCCCGGTCAGGGGCAAACACACCACTGAGAATATTCATCAGCGTTGATTTGCCCGCGCCATTCTCGCCCATCAGGGCATGGACTTCACCGGGCATCAGCGACAGTTTGACACCGCGCAATGCCTGCACCGGACCGAATGATTTATGAATGTCGTCGACTTCTAGAATGGGCTGCATAAAACCGGCTGCCTTGCGATAAAAGAAGGGTATCCCTTCCTTCCGACCAATTGAACGTGGGAGGATCGAAAGGAAGGGCGTTCTGGTCGCCATGGGCATGGCGACCAGATCTTGATGGCCTTACTCTTCAATACCTTTGGTACCGCGACGCTTGAGATAAGCTTCCCAATAGAAGTCATCGGCATTTTCGGCAGTCACCACCGCATAGCCGTTATCGATATAGGGAACCATCATCGGATTGGTGCCGCTGCGCTTGTAGTCGTTCATCGGATCGATCAGATCCGGATGGGCCGCAAGAAACAGGGAGATAAAGCCCATATATCCCTGAATGCCTTGGTTCGGGTTGATCGAGCCAAACACCTCACCCGCCTTGATCATATCGAGGATCTTGGCATTGACGTCTGCGGTCATGACCTTGATGTCGGCCTTGGTTTCAATGGCGGCCTGCGCAGCACCCAACGCACTGTTTGCTTCTGGCATGAAGACCGCGCCAAGGTTCGGGTGGGCCTGATGCATGGTCAGGACAGCATTATAGGCCTTGGTCGGGTCCTGGTTTGACGCCGCACGGGCAACCAGTTTCATATCCGGGTGTTTTTCTTCCATGCGGGCGATGAAAGCAGAAACGCGACGATCGTGGTTGTCCTGCCCCGGGTTTTCCAGAACGGCATATTCGCCAGATCCGCCCATGGCTTCGGCGATGGCATCCGCCGCGGCGGCGCCTTCGCGATCATTGTTCGACGTGATGTAGGCCGAGCGTTTTGAATTCGGAGAATCTGCTGCGAAGGTCACAACAGCAATCCCCTGTTCAACTGCGCGATTTATCGGTGCGATGAACGGATCGGAGTTCATCGGATGGACCATGATGCCCGCCGGTTGACGCGCCAGGACCTGTTCAAAAGTCGCAATCTGCTTGTTCACATCATATTCCGGGGTGCCGGTATAAACCGTTTCACATCCCATCTGCTGTGCTGCCTGCTTGAACATTTCATAAACCGGAAACCAGTATTCGACGCCACTGACCATGACGTTCATCGCGTAAAGTTCACCCGGCTCACACTGGAACGCACTTTTCTTTGCGTCCTGCGCCATAGTCGAAGACGCAGTGAGAGTCATAAAGGCAGCTGCTGCTGTTCCCAGCAGCATTGATTTGATTTTCATGTTAACCTCCCTAATGCGTAACCAATTTCCGGGCTTTCCAGGACACGGTGTGGTTCGCACAATGTTATTTATGGTAGATATTTCATTGATCGAAATATCTACCATTCATTTGGATTGATCCCAATTCGGGAGTCAACATGAAATATATTTCAACCTTTTAGTTCGCCCGAAAAGCATTCAAAGCCAACGATTTCGGCAAGAAAAGAAATTTTCGCCGATCGTGTTCAACCTGTTTTTCTGTGATGACTTCGGGCGGAATCCCTGCCTGATGATCGCGTGACAACGTCTAAAGTCACAGCGCTTTGGAAAGCTCAGAGCGAAAACTCTCAACATTATCGATAGGGACAACAGGCGCTTTGCCACGACTTGATTTAGGTCCGGAAAGATAATCAGCCTGATAC